>JAPOYZ010000468.1 GCA_026706325.1 Candidatus Aminicenantota bacterium | reverse complement strand
CCCAGCAGCTTTCGGCCGAAACCCGCGGGGCGGCCCGCTGGGACACATCCCACGGGGCTGATGCCTGGAAACGGAGCGTTTACGTTTACCAGCGACGCTCGCAGCCGCTGCCTTTCCTGGAAGTTTTCGACTCGCCTCCCCTCACGCTTCCGTGCGAACGCCGGGAAACGTCGGTCACCCCGTTGCAGGCTCTGACCATGTACGATAGTGGTTTCGTGAATACGGAAGCCGAAGCCATCGCCGAACGAATTACCAGAGAGAGCAGCGCTGAAAACGGCGGACATGTCCGGAGAGCGTTTCAACTGGCGTTCGGACGCAATCCGGACCCGGATGAACTCAACGAGGCTCAAAGATTCGTCAATAAGCGGGAATCCGGCCGGGAGGCCTTGGTGGCCCTGTGCCGGGTCCTCTTGAACAGTAACGAGTTACTCTATGTCGACTAGGAGTACGTCGTGAAGAAAAGATCAGAATATCCGCAGTTTTCCGCGAATCAATGGGATGGACAGTGTTCCGGTTTCGGTCCCAATGCCCACTCTCGCCGGGAATTCCTGTCCCGTTCCTATAACGGGATCGGAGCCCTCGCCCTGGCCGGGATTCTCGCCGAGCGGTTGGGTGCGTCACCGACGCTGCAAAGTCCGCTCGCCGCCCGCGCGCCGCACTTTCCCCGCAAGGCAAAGCACTGCATTTTCCTTTTCATGTCCGGAGGCGTGAGCCAGATGGACACCTTCGACTACAAGCCGGCACTGAAGGAATACGCGGGACGGCGGGTTCCCAAAATGACCGGCTTCAGCGGTGAAATCGACGGATTTCTGAATACGCCCCACCAGGTCATTCCCAGCCCTTGGGAATTCAAGAGGGCCGGTAAGTCGGGACACCATATTTCCACCCTGTTTCCGCACCTCAGCGAATGTGTCGACGACTTGGCATTCATTTTCGGCATCGAGGTGGATAACAACAATCACGGACCGGCCACGCTCCACGTGAACACCGGCTCGCAGTTTCCGGGCGACCCTTCAGTTGGCGCCTGGATCACCTATGGGCTGGGAAGCTCCAACCGGAACCTTCCCGGCTACGTCGTCATTCAGGACCCGAGGGGAGCTCCCATCAACGGCGCGGCCGTGCGCGGAAGCGGTTACTTGCCCGCTTCCTATCAAGGGACCCTCTTTCGCTCCGTCGGTACACCCATTCTCGACCTGAAACCGCCGGTAAGGATCAGTCGAAGACAGCAGCGTGAAGAGTTCGACCTGTTGACGTGGCTCAACCGCCGGCATCAGGCCGGGCGGCCGGCCGCCGCGGAGCTGGAGGCCCGCATCAACGCCTATGAACTGGCGTTCCGCATGCAGGCCGAAGCCCCGGAAGTTGTGGATCTGTCCAAGGAATCGGAAGTAACCAAAAAGATGTACGGCCTGGACAATCCGCTTACCGAGGCCTTTGGACGCCAGTGTCTGCTGGCCAAGCGCCTGGTGCAAAAGGGAGTCCGCTACAGTCTCGTGGTTCACGGAGTCGAGAACGGCAAGAGTAGTTGGGACGACCACGGCAATATCAAAGGCCGGCTTCCACGGCACTGCATGGAGGTGGATCAACCCGTCGCTGCGCTGCTCAAGGACCTGAAGAGGGAGGGACTGCTGGAAGAGACGCTTGTCGTCTGGGCGTCTGAAATGGGGCGGACTTCTTTCATCAACGATCTGTACGGCGACAAGCCCGGCCGGGACCACAATCAGTATGGACTGTGCATGTGGCTGGCCGGCGGAGACGTCAAGGGCGGTTCACGAGTCGGCGAGACGGATGATTTCGGCATCGGTCAAATCGGCCAGCCCATTCACATGCGCGACGTCCACGCGACCATCTTGAATCTCCTCGGTCTTCACGACGAACGGCTGACCTACCTCCACGACGGCCGCTTCAGAAGGCTCACCGATATCGGTGGAAAGGTTCTCGACACGATCATCGCCTAGAGAGCCTGCGCCGCAGAAATCAATCTACTGCGAAAGCGGGGAATCGGTCCATATTTCCCCGATTTCTCGGCGAATAGAACAACTATGCACCTCAAAATCGTGAAAATCTGTCCTCGATTCCCCACTTTCTCGCTACGATCATTTCTACGGCGCAGACTCTAGAGAGCGATTTGTATCTTTCTTTCCCGCGAGTATGGCGGGCTGACCCGGCGCTCCGTCCGCGTTGACACTCTGCGGGCCCCTGTGCTAGTTATTGCCATCTCCGGCGGTCACCTGAGAAATTCCCAAAACAAAGGACGAGTGCATGGCGCCAAAGAGTCGACACCTGTTTAGCTCGGAATCGGTCACCGAAGGGCATCCGGACAAGATCGCGGACCAGATTTCCGATGGCGTTCTGGACGCGGTTCTGACCGAAGACCCGCAGGGACGGGTGGCCTGCGAGACCCTGGTGACGACCGGCTTGGTGGTCATCGCCGGAGAGATCACCACCACCTGCTCTCTGGACTATCCCAAGATCGCCCGGGAAGTCATCCGGGACGTGGGATATACGCGCGCCAAGTACGGGTTCGACTGCGAGACCTGCGGTGTGATCTGCTCCGTGGACCGGCAGTCGCCTGATATTGCCCTGGGAGTGGACACCGGGGGAGCCGGCGACCAGGGTCTGATGTTCGGCTACGCCTGCACCGAGACCCCTCAGTTGATGCCGCTGCCCATCATGCTGGCCCACGCGCTCACCCGCCGTCTTTCCGAATGCCGCCGCCAGGGAATCCTGAATTGGCTGCGTCCCGACGGAAAGTCGCAGGTGACGGTGGAATACGACGGGACGGAACCGGTCCGTGTCGACACCGTCGTGGTCTCGACCCAGCACAGCCCCGACGTCTCCTACGGGGATCTGTGCGACGGCATACGGGAACACGTCATTCGCGCAGTTGTCCCTGCCGGACTCATGGACGGCGGCACCACGATCCACATCAATCCGACGGGACGGTTCGTGACGGGCGGCCCCCAGGGTGACTGCGGGGTGACGGGCCGGAAGATCATCGTCGACACCTACGGCGGCATGGGAGGCCACGGCGGTGGCGCTTTCTCGGGGAAGGACCCGTCCAAGGTCGACCGTTCCGCCTCCTACATGGCCCGTTACATCGCCAAGAATTGTGTCGCCGCGGGACTTGCCCAACGCTTGAAGGTCCAATTGGCCTATGCCATCGGAGTGGCCGAGCCGGTTTCCGTTGCCGTGGACGCGGAAGGGACAGAAGCCGTGGCCGAGGAGACCATCGGAAACCTGGTTCGGGAGCACTTCCCTCTGACCCCCAGGGACATCATCGAGACCCTGCAGCTCAGGCGTCCCATCTTCCGGCGGACGGCCGCCTTCGGGCACTTCGGCCGGGAGGAAGAGGGCTTCGCCTGGGAGAGGACCGACCGGGCCGACGCCCTCCGACAAGCCGCCGGACTCTGACGCCCTGCCCACAACGTTTTCTCCTGAGAAACGCGCAGGTTGGAGGGGCGTCTTTCAGGCGCCCTCTTTCGCACCAACCACGACCCATGGCCAGGGACAGCAGGCTGCGAGAGCGGGGGTAGGAAAATCCCCGTTGCTGGAACACTCCTGTTTCTCTCAGGATCTCGCCGGCGCGGGGGAAGCATAGGGCCCCTGAGCGTCGTCCGGGTTCCGATGGTGCCATGGTCGCGCGTGGCAGTGTCTCCGAACGTGAAGTGTTCTGTGCTGTAGGATGATTTTTGGGGGCAGTGGATCCTAGCATTGTTCCCTCAGGAGGGAACGGATTCGCATTGTGGCGAATTTTCCGGAAACCGGAGGAATCATGAAGTTGAAAGTCGTGATCCATGAAGCGGATGAGGGCGGGTACTGGGCGGAGGTGCCGTCCATCCCAGGGTGTGCAACCCAGGGAGACTCGTTTGAAGAGTTGCTAGGCAATCTCTATGAGGCAATCGAGGGGTGTTTATCTGTCGAGGTCCAGGATATTCCTGTCTCGGCGACGGATAAGATCATTTAGACTGTGCCCATCGTGAGAGAGTCTGCCGAGCTGGCCGGAGCCATCGAGGACATC
This sequence comes from Candidatus Aminicenantota bacterium, assembly GCA_026706325.1. Taxonomy (GTDB): domain Bacteria; phylum Acidobacteriota; class UBA6911; order RPQK01; family JAJDTT01; genus JAJDTT01. The sequence goes on along the minus strand of JAPOYZ010000468.1, from coordinate 14,345 downwards.
CTGGAAAGCGGCCGCGGCGCCGTCCTGGCGACCGTCATCGAGATCACCGGCTCGGCGTACCGCCGGCAGGGGGCCAAGCTTGTCATCGGCTCCGACGGCGACTTCCGGGGCATGATCTCAGGAGGGTGCCTCGAACCGGAAGTTGCCCGGGCGGCAAGCCGGGTCTTCAAAACGGGGCAGGCGATGACGGAGGTGTTCGACCTCACCGAGGACGCCATCTGGGGGTTGCGACTGGGATGCGGAGGAGTGGTCCGGGTCCTGTTGGAGCCCATCGGCCGTGACCCTGTCTGGGGGCGTTGGCTTGGTGCCCTGAAGACCGGCGAAAGGGCGGTTCGGGCCGTCATTTGCGAATCGGATTCGGAACCCGAATCCCTGGGACGTTGGCTTCTTGTGGCTCCCGGCGAGCCGCCGGCCGGTCCCCTGGCGCCGGAAGCGTTAGGCCAGGAAGTGGTTCCGGCGGCTCTGGAGATCCTGGGCCGACCTCTTCCGCAGTCCCGGATCTACGTCGCGGGGAACGCCCGCGTCTTTCTGGACGTCAATCGTCCCCCCTTGGAGTTGGTCGTCTTCGGGGCCGGCGTGGACGCGGTTCCCGTGGTCCGGTTGGCGTTGAGTCTGGGTTTTTCCGTGAACGTCGTGGATCCCCGGCCCTCCTTGAACCGGCCGGAGCGCTTCCCGGGCGCGCGGACCACCATCTCCCATCCCACGGAATTCCCGGAGAAGGTGGCGATGCCGGCCGGCAGCTACGCCCTGATCATGAACCACCAGTTGGACCGGGACGGCGCCGGGATCCGCTACTCATTGGAGAGCGGTGCCCTCTACGTGGGGGTGTTGGGACCTCGTCCGCGGTTCCAGAAGCTCATGGATGAGCTGGCCGACGAGGGTTTTCGCCCCGGTAGGGATGCCTTGGATCGGATTCACAATCCCGTGGGGCTGGACATCGGAGCCGAGGGCCCGGAGCAGATCGCCGTCAGCATCCTGGCGGAGATCCTGGCCGTCCACAATGGATTCGGCGGCGGTTTTCTGGCGGCACGACCGGGCGGAATCCACGAAATGACCCGCACGCCGTAGTCCGGCGTTGGCGGGATGCCGCGTCGCACCCTTCTACTGGATCCAATAATCGTCTTTGCGGTTCCGCCTCTCTTCGTCCAGCACCCGGAAGCGGCTGCGCATCCGCTTCAATCTCCACCGATGGTACGCCTGGCGCACGGCTCCGAGCGAGAGCCACCGCTTCAGGTAGAGGAAGGCGAAGATCATGCCGCCCAGGTGGGCGACGTGGGCGATGGTGCTGCCCGGTGAACTGAGGGCCGAAAGGAAGGCGATGAGTCCTATCCCGGCCACGAAGTACTTCACCTTGACCGGCAGCAGGAAGTAGAGATAGATCCGGCGATTGGGAAACATCATGCCGTAGGCCATCAGGATCCCGTAGATCGACCCGCTGGCTCCGATGGTGGGGATCGTTCCCCGCGGGTCCACTACGACCGACAGCAGTCCGGCTCCAATTCCAGTGATCATGAAGAAGCGCAGAAACTGGCGGCTGCCCCAGTACCGTTCCAGCTCGCGGCCGAACATCCAGAGCGTGAACATGTTCCAGAACAGGTGCCAGAAGTCGGCGTGGAGAAACAGGTAGGTTCCCAGTTGCCAAATGTAGAGGCTGGCCACGACCTCTATGGGAATCAGCCCGAAGATTCCCAGAAGGCTCGGACCGGCGGCCCACTGGTAGAGGAAGGTAATCCCGCAGCCGATGACCAGGTACTTGACCATGGGCGTCATGGCCGGACCGATCGTCACATGGTACCCGGGACCGAAGCGCACTCATGAATCATAGCATGCCTGCCTCGATGTCTTGCTTTCCCGGAAGTGGTTCCCGGCTTAGGCGATTTCCAATCGCCCGGTTCCCCTCGTTCGTCGATGCTCCAAGAATCGGCGGTTAGGAAACCGCCGTTCCTGCGGGAGGATAGGCGGTTAGGAAACCGCTGCTCCCAAATTTCCCGTGGTTTCCACGAAAAGTGTTTGACAGTCTTCGCAGGCGGTTGAAGAATAGGGGACGCTCTGGTTAGGAGCATCTGATCATCGTTGCTTGAGGCCTTTGATGCAGCTTTCGGGAACCCACCGACTGGCCTTATCCCGTCTCCGAGTCTGGCAGCTACTGAACGATCCCCAGGTGTTGGCCCGGGCCACTCCCGGTGTCAAGACTCTGGTGCCCGATGGCGACGACCGATTCAGAGCCGAACTGGAGCTGGCCCTCGGTCCGGTTCGCGGCGTCTTCGGCGGAAACGTGGAAGTTCGCGACAAGAAGGAGCCTTCGGACCTGACCCTGCGGGTCCAGGGAAACGGCACCGTGGGCGGAATCCGGGCCGAGGGAAAGCTGAGGCTGGAAGAGGATGGCCAGGAGACGGTGGTCCACTACCAGGGGAATGCCCTGGTGGCGGGGACCCTGGCGGCCGTCGGCAGCCGTCTCTTTTCGGGAATGGCCCGGAAGCTGGCGGCGGAATTCTTCGAAAATCTTCAACGGGAGGGGAGCGAATGAATCTTCATCTTCCCTCCCTGGGTTCGAACTACCATCCAAGGAGGTAGAAGATGGCACAAGTGTCCATTGAGGTTCGAGTCAATGGGTCGACCCATCGAAGGGAGGTGGAGCCGCGATTGCTCCTGGTTCACTTCCTTCGGGACGTTTTGGGTCTGACCGGGACTCACGTCGGTTGTGACACCTCCAGTTGCGGAGCGTGTACCGTTCTGCTGGGCGGTCTGGCCGTGAAGTCCTGCACGCTGCTGGCGGTTCAGGCCGAGATCACCACGGTCGAAGGGTTGGCTACGAACGGCGACCTGCATGCGGTCCAGGAGGGATTCTGGGAAGAGCACGGACTTCAGTGCGGATTCTGCACCCCCGGCTTCCTGATGGCCACGGTCCAGCTCCTGGAGGAGAATGCGGACCCCGGCGACGCCGAAATCCGGCACGCGCTGGAAGGGAACATCTGCCGTTGCACCGGGTATCAGCACATCGTCAACGCCGTCCAGAATGCGGCCGGCAAATTGCGGGAAGCGGCAAGCTAGGAAGGAGGAAGGATGGCGACCAAATTTTTCGGTACACCAGTCAAGCGCCGCGAGGATCGGCGGCTGATCACCGGAGGCAGCCAGTACACCGACGACCTCCAGATTACGGGGATGGTCCATGCGGCCATCGTCCGCAGTCCCCACGCCCACGCCAACATCAGGTCCGTCGACGTGGAAGCGGCGAGGTCGGCCCCAGGAGTCGTGGCCGTCTTCACCGGAAAGGATATGGAGGGAGTGGCGGGCATCCCCACGGCCTGGCTCATTCCCGACAGCGATCTGAAGACCGTCGACCATCCCGCGTTGGCGCGGGACAAGGTCCGTTACGTCGGTGACGGCGTGGCCGTCGTTTTGGCCGAGGACCGTTACCAGGCCGAGGACGCCGCCCAGTTGGTCCAGGTCGACTACGAGATCCTGGACGCCGTGGCGGATCAGGTGAAGGCCGTGGAGGAGGGCGCTCCCCAGGTCCATGACGATGCCCCCGGAAACCGGTGTTTCCTCTTCGATACCATCAGCGGCGGCGATCTGGACCAGGCGTTCGCGGACGCCGACGACGTTCTCGAGTTCCGGACCACCAATCACCGCATCATTCCCACCGCCATCGAGCCGCGCGGATGCGTGGCCCAGTACAACGCCGCCACCGGCGAGCTGACGCTGCGGATGACCAGCCAGAATCCCCATATCCACCGGCTGTTGCTTTCCATCGTGCTGGGGGTTCCCGAGCACAAGGTCAGGATCGTGACTCCCGAGATCGGGGGCGGCTTCGGCAGCAAGATCGCCGTTTACGCCGACGAGGCGGTCATGGCCTTCTGCGCCATGCAGACCGGCCGTCCGGTGAAGTGGGTGGAGACCCGCCGGGAGAACTTCCAGTGCACCACCCACGGACGCGACCACGTGACCGACGTGGAGGCGGCCTACACCAATGACGGGAAGATCACGGGCTTGAGGTTCAAGACCTGGGCCAACATGGGGGCCTACGTCTCCACCGCGGCTCCCGGGGTCCCGACCTGGTTGTATGGCTTGATGCTCTCCGGAGTCTATGACGTTCCGGCCGTGGGGCTGGAAGTCGTGGGAGTCTTCACTCACACCACGCCCGTGGACGCCTGCCGCGGCGCGGGCCGGCCCGAGGCCACCTACCTGCTGGAGCGGATCGTGGATCTGATCGCGCAGCGGTTGGACCTGGATCCGGTGGAAATCCGCCGGCGGAACTTCATCACCAAGGACAAGTTTCCGCATGCGGTGGCGCCCGGGGTCATCTACGACAGCGGCGACTACGACACCGCCTTGAACCGGTTGCTGGAAATGGTCGACTACGACGCTTTTCGAAGCGAGCAGGCGGCGGCGCGGGAGCAGGGCCGTTATCTCGGGATCGGTCTCTCCACCTACGTGGAGATCTGCGGTCTGGGACCCAGCGCCATCGTGGGAAGCACCGGATTCCAAGGAGGCCTCTGGGAGTCCTCGGTGGTTCGCGTGCACCCCACCGGCAAGGTCACCATCATGACCGGCGCCAACCCGCACGGCCAGGGGGAGGAGACGACCTTCGCCCAGGTGGTGGGAGACGTGCTGGGGGTGGACATCGACGACGTGGAACTGGTTCACGGAGACACGGATCTGGTTCCCATGGGGATGGGGACCTACGGCAGCCGCGCCACGGCTGTGGGCGGGATCGCCGCCTTCAAGGCCGCCAACAAGGTGGTGGAGAAGGCCCAGAAGATCGCCGCGCATCAGTTGGAAGCCCGGGAGGAAGACCTGGAGTTCGAGGACGGCCGCTTCCAGGTGAAGGGGACCGACCAGGGGATGAGCTTTCAGGACGTGGCTCTGCAGGCCTACCTGGCCTGGAACCTGCCCGAGGGCTTGGAGCCGGGATTGGAGGCCCAGTCCTTCTACGATCCCAGCAATTTCGTGTTTCCCTTCGGAGCGCATGCCTGCATCGTCGAGGTGGACGCCGAGACCGGCCAGACCGACATCGTCCGGTACGTGGCGGTGGACGACTGCGGAGAGGTGATCAATCCCTTGATCGTAGACGGCCAGATCCACGGTGGCATCGCTTTCGGAGTGGCCCAGGCGATGTACGAACACGCCCAGTACGACGATTCGGGCCAGCTCCTGACCGGGACCATGATGGACTACGCGGTGCCCAAGCCGGGCCAGATGCCCAGCTTCGAGCTGGACCGGACGGTCACGCCGTCGCCCGTCAATCCGTTGGGGCTCAAGGGAATCGGAGAAGCCGGCAGCATCGGCAGCACCGCCGCGGTGTGCAACGCGGTTGCCGACGCGCTTGCTCCATTCGGAATCGATCATGTGGAGATGCCTTTCACGCCCCAGCGCGTGTGGCAGGCCATTCAGCAGGCATAGGGAGGTAGAGTATGTTTCCAGGTGAATTCGAGTACCACGCTCCCGAAACCATCGAGGAGGCCCTCGACCTTCTGAGCCGGCATGGCTCCGACGCCAAGCTGCTGGCGGGAGGGCACAGCTTGATCCCCATGATGAAGCTGCGCCTGGCCTCGTCCGGGCACTTGGTGGATCTGAGGAAGCTCAAGTCCAGCTTGAGCTACGTCCGGGAGGAGAACGGCGATCTGGCCATCGGAGCTCTCACCACTCATGCGGAGGTGGAGTCCTCCGACAGCTTGCAGCAGAAGGCGGCTCCCCTGGCGGAGGCCGCGGGACAGATCGGAGACGTCCAGGTCCGGAACATGGGCACCTTGGGCGGAAGCCTGGCCCATGCCGATCCGGCGGCCGATCAGCCGGCTCCGGCTCTGGCGTTGGAGGCGCAGCTCGTGGCCCAGGGTCCGGGAGGGCGGCGGACCATTCCCGCCGACCAGTTCTTCCACGGCTTCTTCGCGACGGCGCTGCAACAGGACGAGTTGCTGGTTGAAGTGCGGGTCGCCGGCCTCGGAGCCAATTCCGGTGGCGCCTATCTGAAGGTTCCGCATCCTGCGTCGGGATACGCCGTCTGCGGCGTCGCGGCGGTGGTGGAGACCGACGGTGCAGGGAACTGCGTCAAGTGCCGCGTCGGGGTGACGGGAATCTCCGACGGCGCCTATCGGGCCACCGGCGTCGAGTCGGCTCTGGAGGGGTCCGCCATCAATGCCGACAGCATCGCGGCGGCCTCGGCGCACGCCACCGATGGAGTGGAGCCTCTGGACGATTACTTTGCCGGGGCGGACTACCGGAGGGCTTTGGCGGCCGCCTACGTGAAGCGCGCCCTCACCACGGCCTCGGAGCGCGCCGGCGGATAGTTCCCGGCGCCTCCCAGCGTCTTTTGTTCCGGGATCGGGCCCGGTCCAAACCGGGCCCGCCGGTCCCATTCTGTCCAATGCATCCAGAAATCGAGCAGCTCCAACGCCGGTTGGAGCGCCAAGGCTACATAGCCGAACGCCCGGTGGCGACGGCCATTCACCTGGCGGCGGTCCTGGGACGCCCGCTCCTGGTGGAGGGGCCCACGGGAGTGGGCAAGACGGCCATCGCCGGCGCCATGTCCGGCGTCCTGGGCACCCACCTGATCCGCCTGCAGTGCTACGAAGGCATCGATACCAGCTCGGCCCTGTACGAGTGGAACTACCAGAAGCAGTTGTTGGACATTCGACTGGCCGAGGCCAGCGGCTCCGGGCGGGCCGACATCTTCAGCGTCGACTACCTCCTGAAACGCCCTCTTCTGGAGGCCATCACCGCCTCGGAGGCGCCTGTGCTTCTCATCGACGAGGTGGATCGGAGCGATGAAGAATTCGAGGCCTTCCTGCTGGAGTTGCTCTCGGAGTGGCAGGTCTCGGTGCCGGAATTGGGTACGCTCACGGCACGGCAGGTTCCCTACACGGTCCTCACCAGCAATCGGACCCGGGATCTGGCCGATGCCCTGAGACGGCGCTGCCTCTACCTCTGGATCGACTATCCCTCGTTCGACAAGGAGGTGGCCATTGTCCGAGCCCGGGTTCCCGGCGCCGCGGAGGCCCTGTCCGGCCGGACCGTGGCCTTCGTCCAAATGCTGCGGCGCCTCCCCCTGGAGAAAGCTCCGGGAGTTTCCGAGACCCTGGATTGGGTGGCGGCCCTCCTCTACCTGGACCGGAACCGGCTGGGGCCGGAGGTGATCGAATCGACCCTGGGAGTGCTGCTCAAGCACGTGGAGGATCAACGCCGGGTCCGAAACCGCTTTCTCCAAGCCCTGCTGGCTGGACTCGGAGGCTTCGAGTCGGGGGGAATCACCCGGGCAGTGGAGCAGATGGAAGCCGTCCTGGCGCAGTCTTGATGGTTTATCCGGGTTTCCTGGAGGAGAATGTGATGGCCTTTGCCCGCATTCTACGCTCCGAGGGCATGAGGGCCGGCCCCCGCGAGGTCGGGGACGCACTGACCGCGCTGCACCGGTTGGAGATCACCGACCGGGGCGATTTCTTCCACACGCTCCGCACCCTTTTCCCCGGGAGTCCCCGGGAAATCGAGCGTTTCGACCACCTGTTCGAAGGATACTTCGGGGGCGGGTTGCTGGATGGGAGCGGGCGAGCAGACCCGGGATCCGAAGATAGCGAACGGCTTCGGGCGCCCATACCCCGGTTCGGCCTGAACCTGGTGGCCTGGTCCCAGGGGGCCGAAACCGAGGGGGAGACCCGCCAGGGCTCCTACAGCCCGCTGGAGGTTCTTACGGGAAGTCCTCCACCGGGGATTCCCGAGTCCGCCCGGTTGAAGCTCACGGTCCGCCGTCTGGCCAGGAAGCTGTCCCGCCGCAGGTCGCGGCGCCGGCGCGTCAGTTCCCGGGGAAGAGTGCCGGACCTCAGACGCACGGTTCATCGAAGCACCCAGCGAGGGGGCGAGTTGATGGACCTGGTCTTCCGACGGCGCCGCATGGACCGGGTCCGCCTGGTGGTCCTGATGGACGTGAGCGGTTCCATGGAGCTTCACAGTTCCTTTCTGTTCCAGTTTTCCCATGCCTGCGCTTCCCAGCGGGGATTGGGGCGGGTCGAGGTCTTCGCCTTCAGCACGCGGCTCTACCGTCTGACCCGCGCCCTGCAGGTGAGAGGCGCCCGGGGTGCGCGGCAGGCGCTCATGCGCGTCCTTCCCCGGAAGAGCACCGGCACCCGGATCGGAGCCTGCTTCCAGGATTTCCTGGACCGGCACGCCCACCAACTGGGTTCGCAAACGGCGGTGCTGGTTCTCAGCGACGGATGGGACACGGGAGACCTGGAACTCCTGGATCGGACCCTGGTCCGGCTGAAGCAGTCCGGGTCCCGGCTCCTTTGGCTGAGCCCGCTGGCGGCCGCTCCCGGCTACCGCCCGACCACTGCAGGCATCAGGGTCATCCTGCCCCACGCCGACACCTTCGCTCCTGTCGTGGATCTCGCCAGCCTGCGGCGTTTCACGGACCGGCTGTGAGGGTCGCCGGTGTGGTACTGGCCGCCGGCGAGAGCCGGCGCATGGGATTCGCCAAGCTCCTCCTCCAGCATCGCGGCCGGAGCCTGCTGGCCCGCGTCGTCGCCACAGCCACGCCGACCTGCGACGCGGTTTGGGTTGTGGTTGGGGCCTTCGAGAGGCGCTACCGGGATGAGGCCGAGGCGGCCGGAGCCCATGTCGTCGTGAACCCGGATTGGCGGGAGGGACTCGCCTCGTCCCTGCGCCGCGGAGTCGAGGCTGTTCCCGCCGAGTACGACGCGGCGTTCATCCTTCTGGCCGACCAGCCCTTCGTGGGCAAAGGTCACCTGGAAGCCCTGCTGGAACGGCGCCGAACGGACGGTTGCGACCTGGTCCTTTCCCGCTATCAGGGTGTTGCAGGAGCCCCGGCCCTGGTGCACCGAAGCCTCTTCCCCCAGCTCCTGACGCTTCACGGAGACCGGGGAGCCCGGGCTCTGACCCGAGTCGCATCATCGGTGGGCGAGGTCCCGCTCCGGGGCTCGCAGGATGTGGATACACGCGAGGATGCCCGCACTTGGTTGGAGCCTTGACCTGACCGTCCGCTACCACCTTCAAGGTCGCGACGATTGGTTGAAGGGATCGGGGAGTAGAACGATAATCGCGGGGCGGGGAGTATTCACCGTCGATTCTACTGAAAAGCCCCGGAGGCTTCGACGCCGTCGAGGGGAAAAGTGAAATCCCCGACCGGAATCGGACGAGGAGCATCGGCCATGATCATCGAAGAAATTCGTATCCGGAACTTCAAGGCGCTCCACGACGTCGCTCTAACGGAGATACCTTCATTGGCGGTGTTTGTCGGCAGGAACGGAGCCGGCAAGACCACGTTGTTTCGCGTTTTTTCGTTTCTCAAGAACTGTCTGTCGAAGAACGTCCGCATCGCATTACAGAACGAAGGTGGTTTCAACGGCTTCAAGGAAGTTGTTACCCGTGGTGTCGACACATCCGAAAGCATCGTCATCGAACTCAAGTTTCGATTGTGGATCGCGGAAAAGGAACGCCTGGTGACCTATCGGTTGGAGATTGGCCTGGAGAATCGAAGGCCGCTGGTGCGCCTCCGCTACAAGCGCGGTCGCTATGACAAGCCTTTTCACTTCATTGATTTTTCCCACGGCAAAGGCGCTGCGGTCAGCAACGAAGAAGATTTCGACAAACCCGACACCCTACTCACCAGAGAAGAGCAGTCTGTCGATCCTGATGTATTGGCCATCAACAGCCTAGGGCAACTGGAGCGCTTCAGGGCGGCGAAGGCGTTCCGTGATTTGATAGAAAATTGGCATATTTCAGATTTTCACATCAACGATGCGCGCGGCAAAAAAAGCCACGAGCCAGGCTTACATCTTTCCAGTTCGGGAGACAACCTGCCTTCGGTCGCTTTCCGCCTCAAAGACGAACACCCTGATGTTTTTGAACTTGTGCTGAATAAAATGCGGGAAAGAGTGCCAGGCATCTCAGACATCGAAGCCAGAGTTGGTGAGGATGGCAGTTTGCTGATTCGTTACGCCGACAGTGCCTTCAAAGATCCTTTTTTGGACTTCAACGTCTCCGACGGCACCATAAAGATGTTCGCCTATCTGCTGTTGTTGCACGATCCTAGACCATACAAGATTCTCTGCATCGAGGAGCCCGAAAATCAGCTATATCCGGAGTTGATGGAGGTCCTCGCGGGAGAATTCGAAGATTACGCCCACAGAGGCGGACAGGTGTTCGTCTCGACACACTCGCCACAATTTCTCAACGCCATACCGCTGGAGAGTCTGTTCTTGATTGAGAAGACTCATGGTACGGCGGATATTATTCATTTCACTGAAGATCCGCTCGTCAGCGAGCAGCTTAGAGCCGGAGACAAGGCGGGCTATTTGTGGACTCAAGGAGTATTTTCCGGGTTTCGTCAAAGGGCTGGAAGATGATCGTACTTCTCACTGAAGAACAGTCCATGAGGGCACTGTTGAGATCCATTATGCCCAAGCTGTGGCCCGGTTCCACGAGCGGAGTGGAGTGGCTGGCTTTGTCGTTCGACGGGAAGAGCGATTTGGAACGCTCCATGCGCAGAAAAATGGCAGGATGGAGCCATGGAAATCCACACTTTATTATTCTTCGAGATAACGACGGAGGTGACTGTTTCGTAATCAAGCAAAAATTGTGCCACATAGCGAGACAATCGGGTAAGCCTTTTCATGTGCGGATTGTATGCCAAATGCTTGAGAGTTGGCTGCTCGGCGACTTGGACGCGATAAGATCGGCTTATCCGAGAGCAGCAGTCAGAAACAAAGCAATGTTTCGCAGTCCGGACAGGCTGACGAATGCATCGCAGGTGATGGAACGATTGATCGGCGAGCGGGCAAAGATTCCCCGGGCCAGTAACATCGGCAGGTATTTCGATCTCGAAAATAATAGGTCCCAAAGTTTCAATGTTTTTGTCAGAACGCTCATACAATTGATCAGGTCACACGAAGCCTTAGCTGAAACGTCTCGGTAACGTGCCGGGCCGACCCTGTGGGGCAAAATCAAATGCTAGGTTCAGATAGACGTGCAAACCGTTCGGCCAAAAACGGATCGATGTCAAATCGGCTCCGTGCCTGCGAAGAGGCCATCAGGAGGTAGGAAAGAACTTCCGGAGGACCGCTTCCCGGGGCGGTTTCGTCAGCAGGGAAACGACGATCATGGACAGGGCCGAAACCCCAAGGATGAACGCCACCGGCATGACACCGGTTCCCCCCAGCGTGTACCCGGGCGATTCCCAGCCCAGCCGGAAAAAGTAGATCCAGAGGACCACCACGCTTAGGATCGACGCATAGGCCCCGTACTTGGTGCTTCGTTTCCAGAACAGCGCCGCCGCCACGACCGGGAACAGCGAGGCGAATCCAGTGAAGGACCAGACCGCCAGCTTGAAGATGCTCCGGTCGGTGACCAGGGAGAGGAGATAGATGACGGCCACCAGGCCCACGACAAACAGCCTTCCGGCCCGCACCTGCGCCCGCTCGCTCATCCGGTCGTGAAATCCGTAGTGGCGAACGATGTCCTCGGTGAACATGCTGCCCAGCGAGAGAAACTGCGAGTCCAGCGAGGACATGACGGCGGCCAGCACCCCGGCCGCCAGGAGCCCGGCCACGATCTCCGGGGAGTGCAGCGCGATCATCTTGACCAGGACCGAGTTGGCCTCTCCGACCGTCAGTTCGGGATAGTCGACTCGCCCCAAGACCCCCAACAGGACGCTCGGCACCCAGACCGCCGCAATGCACAGCGGGTAGACCTTGAGCGGGAAGCGAAAGGCCTCGGCCCGCCGCGCCGACAGCCAGTGCATGAACATGTGGGGGAACATCCCCACCGAGAGGGGGATGCAGGTGTAGGTCAGGAGCTGAAGCGGCTTGATGTTTTCGCCTCGGATCAGGAGTTCGGGATGGGTCTCCATGACCCGCTCCAGTCCCTGGGACAGGCCTCCCAGCTTTCGAGTGATCACCACGAACGCCACCGCGCCCAGAATCATGAACACCAGGGTCTGAAAAGTGTTCACCCAGGCGGTGGCTCTCAAGCCGCTGGTGGAAACGTAGGTCAGGACCACCAGACAGATGATGAGGCCGCCCAGCCACTCGGGAATCTGTCCGTCGGTCACCTGGTTCAGGGTGACTCCTCCCGCCATGACGCCGATCAACAGGTACGGGACGACCAACCCCACCAAGACGACGAACAGGAGAAGACCCAGCCGGTCGGAACCCCACCGCGCCCGAAAATACTGGACCTGGGTGATGTAGCCCTCCCGTTTCCCGATGGCCCAGAGACGCGTCCCCACGAAGAAGAAGACGCTGGGGATGATCAGCGCCGATGAGGACGCCATCAGGGAAAAGACGCCGATCCCCTCGTGATAGGCCTCCCCCGAAGCTCCCAGCAGGGCGAAGGCCGTCATGTTGGTCCCGAAGAGGGACATGAGGAGGATGAAGGGGCCGATGCTTCGAGTCGCGACGAAATAGTCCTCGCCCGTGCCCCGGAACAGCCGGTGGCTGAGGCTGCCGACGAGGATCACCAGAGCCAGGTAGATGAAGATGATAGGGATGATCACGGCTGTGCCTCGTCCTTATGCGATGTCCCGGGCGCAGTCGCCGAGGACTGGTGCGGAAGGGGCCAACAGAAGCGGATCAGGAGGGTAAGGATGACCGAGGCTGCCACGCAGAAACCGACGTGGTAGAGAAGGCCGACCGGGAGACCCAGCATGATTCTGGAATCGTGCCAGAGCCAAAGGTCGTTGTGGAGCAGGTACGCGAACAGCAGAGCCGCATAGACCAGCCGACGAGTGGACGCATTCCCCATGAATATCCCCCTGCGAGCGCTTTCGGGCTCGGATTTCACCACACGAGTGGAGGGAAGGCAATGGAGCGGCGACTTTCTTGTCGCCGAAAGGGGGGGTTAGGGGGGACGGAGTCCCCACTATACGCTTCCGGTCGTTACGCTCTTCAGCCACCGAATCGGCTCACAACAAAAAATACTGGGGGACTAAAAGTCCCCCCTCCTACCGGCGGCGCAGCCGTTCCACGACCAGCATGAAAACCAACGCAAAAACGATCAGAAACGTGGCGACAGCCAGGATTGCCGGGCTGATCTCTTCCCGGATTCCAGACCACATCTGACGCGGAACCGTGCGTTGCTCCAACCCTCCCATGAACAGTACCGTCACCACTTCGTCGAAGGATGTGGCGAAGGCGAAGAGCGCGCCCGAGACCACGCCCGGAGCGATGATGGGCAACTGCACCCGCGCAAACGTCCGCACCGGCCCGGCGCCCAGGCTGGCGGCGGCCCGGGTCAGATTGGTGTCGAAACCGGAAAGGGTGGCCGTGACCGTGATCACCACGAACGGAGTGCCCAGCGCCGCGTGGGCCAGGATCAGTCCCAGGTGGGTCTGAGCCAGACCCATCTTGGAATAGAAAAAGAACATGCCCGCCGCCGAGATGATGACCGGCGTGACCATGGGCGAAATCAACAGGCTCATGGCCAGGGGCCGTCCGGGCATGGCGGGGCTTGCCAAACCCAACGCGGCCAGCGTCCCCAGCGTCGTCGCCAGCGCCGTCGCCGCGATGCCGATGATGAGGCTGTTGGCCAGCGCCCGCCGCCACTCTTCGTCTTCCGCGACGGTCCGGTACCAGCGAAGGGAATAGGCTTCCGGGTCGAGGCGCAACATCCCCTCGGTGAAGGTGAAGTACGGCTCCACGTTGAAGCTGAGGGGAACGATCACCAGGATCGGCGCGATCAGAAAAAGGAAGACGGCGATGCAGAAAGCCAGATAGGAGATCCGGCCCACGCGTTCCCATCCAAATCCCGAGCCCGTCATCTCACCCCAACCTCATGCGATCGATGCCGACGACGCGGTCGTAGAGCAGATAGAGGGCCACCACGCACCCCAGCAGGATGCTGCCCAGGGCCGCCGCCAGTCCCCAGTTCAACGATTGCTGCATGTGATACGCGATCATGTTGGAGATGAGCTGGCCGCTCTGTCCCCCCACCAGTGCGGGAGTGATGTAGTAGCCGATGGACAGAATGAAGACCAGCAGCGATCCTGCGCCCACGCCGGGCAGCGTCTGCGGCCAATAGACCCGCCGGAACGCCTGGGGGAAGCTGGCTCCCAATGAGGCGGCGGCGCTCATGTAAAGCGGTGGGATCGTCCGCATGACCGAATAGATCGGAAGCACCATGAACGGCAGCAGGACATGGGTCATGGCCACCACGGTGCCGGTCATGTTGTAGATCATGGAGATGCGGTTCTCGTCGGCGATCAGCCCCAGCGCCACGAGCAGATCGTTGACCACCCCCTCGGTCTGGAGCAGCACGATCCAGGAAGTGGTCCGCACGAGAAGCGACGTCCAGAAGGGAACCAGCACCAGCAACAGCAGCAGGTTGGCCCGGCGGGGCGGCGC
>JAPOYZ010000062.1 GCA_026706325.1 Candidatus Aminicenantota bacterium | reverse complement strand
TGTCCGGCGGGCGCAGGAACGGTCTCGGTGCTCGCGGGACTTTCACCACGGACTGTTACCGTGCCAGCCGGCTCTTGAATTTCTGGACCCGCCGCACCAACTCGTGAAACGCATGGGTGATGCTGGTGGAAGGGCTGGCGGCGGTTTCCCGGACCCGGATGGCCGTCTGGGGAACCACCAATACCAACACCGTTTCACACTGCCGACCCCGCGGCAGCATTTCGACCACGACTCGTAAATCCAGATCGTGAGGCTTGAAACTGGGCAGGAGCTTTCGGACTTTGGCGCTCTGCCGGCCGATCAGGCTCCGTAAGTTGGGATCCAGCCGCAGACGGCGCCCCTGAACCTCGATCTTCATGATATCTAAAAAAATTATACTAGGAACGCTCGATGAGCATCAACTGACTTCCGGTAGGGACGACCCTTGTGTGAGGTCGCCCTTTTCCTGGTGGCTTGAGCCCGCTTGAAACGAAGACGGCACCCACACACAAGGGGTGCCCCTGCATCGTACAGGCTGATAGACTCCGCTGTCCTGACCGCAACATCGAACGGAGTGGTGAAATGTACAAAACGCTGACGGTATTGGTGTTTGTGACGGCGCTGGCCGGACCGGCTCTGGGCCGGGACGACTACGAGAGCTGGATCACCCACTCAAGCTTCGAGGATTTCGCCTCCGGGCGGATCGCCGACGGCGGGACCAATCTCTACATCGCCCGTTCGGGACAACTGGAGATGACCTACCGTTGGGACCTGAACAACGACGGCTACCTGGACCTCCTGGTGATCCAGGACCACAACCCCTTGGAGAACACCGACGCCCTGGTCTATTGGGGCAAGAAGGGGGGGCCGGAATCGATTTTGCCCCCGTTGCCCGGTCATCAGCCACTGGCCCGGCTGTTGAGGCAGATCCGGATTCGCGACCGGGGAGTCACCCGTTTGCCCAGTGACGGAGGCGGCCGTTCCCTGGTGGTGGACCTGAATCACGACGGCTATCCGGAGCTGGTCTTCTGCAACTTCATTCACAACTACTCGGTTCACATGATGGCCCTCATCTATTGGGGCAGCCCGGACGGCTACCTGCGGGGCCATCGCACCGAGCTTCCCACGCTTCTGGCCGGGGGATTGGCGGCGGGCGACTTCAACGGAGACGGCTGGATCGATCTGGCCTTCTCCAACCGGGGCATCGAGGGGGGCGAACGTTTCGGGTTCGACCTCCACCTGGAGTCCTACGTCTACTGGAACGGGCCCCGGGGTTTTCGTAAAGAGGACCGCGCCGTGCTGGCCACCACCAGCGCGGCCGACGTGGCGGCGGCGGACGTGAACCGGGACGGCTACTCCGATCTCCTCTTCGCCAACAACAATTCGAAGCACCAGAGCCTTGTCCTGTACCGGGGCGGGCCCGAAGGGTTCCAGGCGCCCGGGGAACAATGGCAGGGAGGAGACGCCGTCGGAGCGACCTTGGCAGAGGTTTCCGGCGACCGGAATCCGGACCTGATCCTGGCCCACAAGGACGACCGGGTGACGATTCACCAGGGTACCGGCCAGGGGATTTCCCGCGAGACCTGGGTCGAGGTCCCGTCGCTGGGCGCGAAAGACAGTCGAGTCGGGGATCTGAACCGGGACGGACACGCCGACCTGATCCTGCCCAACGAGAGTGGAGAAGCGTCCTACATTTACTGGGGAGGACAGGATGGATACTCTCCGGACAGACGCCAGGAACTTCCCACGCTTGCCGCCACCGACGCCGTGCTGGCCGACTACAACGAAGACGGTTGGGTCGATCTGGCTTTTTCCAACAATCACGACGGCGCGACCCGCGACGTGGCCTCCTATCTCTACTGGAACGGTCCCGACGGATTCCACGCCGCCTATCGCCGCGAACTCCAGGGCTTCGGCGCCGTGAGCCTGGCCGCCGGCGACCTGGACCTGGACGGGCACCAGGACCTGGCCCTCATCAACCAGAACAGCGGGTCCCACGGAGCCATCGACTCGGTGGTCTACTGGGGCAACCCCAGGCACCATTACTCTACCGCCGCGGCCAGCATCATTCCCGCCAAGGGAGGGTTGGCGACCACCGCCGACCTGGACCAGGACGGCTGGGTGGACCTCGTCTTTCCCGACGGCTCCATCTTCGGCGGCGGTGCCAACGGCTTCCGGTTGCAGACGAAACTGGAGATGGTGCCGTCCAACGGCGTCATCGTCGGCGATCTGAACCGGGACGGCTACCTGGACCTGATCTACATCGTCGGAGGCGCCCATCGGGACCTGGCTCCGACGGCTCGAATCCTCTGGGGCGCCAAGAACGGCCACGATCCGTCGCGCCGAACCGACCTGAAGCTGGGAATCCGCATCGGACAGGCGGGCCGCGTCGCCGATTTCAACAAGGATGGGGCCCTGGATCTCATCTTCACCGACGTGGATTCGGGACACGTAGATCTCTTTTGGGGGAACCTCGTGTCAGGGTACAGCCAGGACAACCATACGGTCCTGAAGATCCAACCCACGTCCAGTCCCGAGATCGCCGACCTGAACGGCGACGGCTGGCTGGATCTGATCTTCGGAGGGGGGTGGGACCCCAAGCGGTTCGGACGGCCCACACGCCAGGCGATTCTGGTCTGGGGAGGAAGGGACGGTTTCCGTTCTGACCGGATCACCGAGCTCGAGGCCTTCGACTCCCTGGAGCAGGCGGTGGCGGATTTGAATCGAGACGGGCATCTGGACATCGTCATGACCAACTACCACGCCTACCACACACGGACCCTTCCCGCCTTCATCTACTGGGGTGCGGACGGGGGCTCCTACAGCGAATCGCGCCGCACGAGCCTGCCGGCCGAATCCTCCAGCGCCTTGACCGTCGCCGACCTGAATCAGGACTCGTGGCTGGATCTGGTGGTCTTCAACCACTTGGAGAGGGGCGACCATTCGGTGGGCAGCAACATCTATTGGGGAGGCGCGGACGGCTACTCCTACGATCGTCGGCATTGGTTCCAGACCTTCGGACCCCACTTCGGACGGCTCCGGGACGTGGGGAACATCTACGACCGCAGGCTGCGGGAGGAGTACGTCTCCGCGGCCCTGGAGGCGCCGGCCGGAAAGAGCCCCGGGCGGCTCCGTTGGAAGGCCCTGACCCCCCATGG
The DNA here is from genome assembly GCA_026706325.1 of Candidatus Aminicenantota bacterium. Classification (GTDB taxonomy): domain Bacteria; phylum Acidobacteriota; class UBA6911; order RPQK01; family JAJDTT01; genus JAJDTT01. The sequence continues at coordinate 15,304 of JAPOYZ010000062.1, read as the reverse complement.
GACCGGTGTCCAATTCCAGGTTCGAAGCGCTTCGTCCCAGGCGGCGTTGGAATCGAGTCCATGGAAAGGGCCGGAGGGACCTGCCAGCTACTTCCGGAAATCGGGAACGGCGTTGCGGCTGCCCCCGGGAGAGAGCTGGCTCCAGTATCGCGCGATTCTGACGACTCCGGACGGCGGCAGCACGCCGGTGCTTCAGGAGGTCGCCATCGACGTCGAACGCCAATAGGCGGCGAAGTGGGTTCCGCGGAATCGGCCCGCCGGCTTCAATGCCAGGGAAAGCTCAGAGTCGGCGGATTGGCGTAACGGCGCATGCTGATGGTCAACTCCGCCCCCGCTCCCGGAGCCAGGCTGACGTGAAAATACCGGCCTCCCACCGTCCACTCCTTGTCGCCGATCCGGACTCCCACGCACTCGTGCTCCCCGTAGGCCCCGGTCTGTAGGATCAACTTGCGCCCGTGGACCGGGTTCAGGTTGACCAGCATCAGGCGAACGCTGTCCGGCTTCAGTTCGGTCACCAGGGAGCCCACGTCGGGAGGGATCCCGGCCCGTCTTCGCTCCGGATCGAAATAGCGGACCCGGGTGTGTGGAACGTAGATCTTGCCGTACAGGTGACCGCCCAGCATGAGCCGGATCAACTCGTAGGGAGCAGCCGGATTGAACCCCAGCGGCCAGTCGGCCAGCCGCGTGTCGGGTGTGGTGAGATCGCTGCGAATGCCCTGGATCTTCTCCCGGATAAAGGACAGCTCCCGGCGGAGCGCTTTTTCCGGATAGTCCGGATCCTTGCCTTCCAGGAAAGCGATCCAGCCGGTCATGGGAATGTGTTCCAGGTCGTCCCGGTTCATGGACCAGAGGTAGATGTCGATGAGCTCGTTCACGAACCGGTGCGAGCTCCAGTTGTACCAACCCGGTTCGCTGGTTTCCCGCTCCTCCCAATAGAGCTTGCCGTCGATGGTCGTGAAGATGGGCGGCTGGGTCTTGGGTCCCTTGACCCCGTAGTTGTTGGGAACCTGAATCTCGCCGTCCACCACCTTCTTCTGGCTGTAGATATTGGCCATCTGACGGCGCAGGACGTCCACGTATTTCTGGTCTCCGGTGATCATCAAGGCGTTTCCGAACCCCGGCCACATGCCCTTGGCGAACATGTTCCGATGCGCCACCACCTTGTGCTCGGGAGACCAGGGCGAGAAGTCCCAGCCGTAGGTTCCGCCGAACCATTGGCCGTCCGTCTCTCCTCCGATGCTCCCGTCCAAGCCGATGTTGGAGGGGATGTTGCCCCCGTTCTTCTCCGTCCGCTCCTTCCACGCGTCCACGTATTCCACCAGCCATTTCTTGTACTTGTCTTCGTGGGCGATGGCGTAGGCGTTCAGGTGCAGTTGAGTCGCGATCAGATTCAAGGGGTGGTCGCCGGCGCTGTGCAGGTACTCGGCGCAGTGGGCCAGCATCTCGGGGTAGGACTCTTCGGCGTCCAGCATCTGCTCGCGTCCGCCCGCGCTGTGCAGGATATGGTACCGCCCCTTGAAGGGGTCGCCCACCCAGTCGTAGCGGGTCGCACGCCGGATCATGGCACCCCGGCTGCCGTTCCAGATGCTGCGAATGACCTTGTGTTGGGGGTCGTAGTTGGGAGCATCCGGATCCTCGCCCATGTACATGCCGGCGAACCGGCGCATCCGCGTCCGGAAGGAACGGTCGGCAGGGTCAGACAAGCCCTGGTTCATGAAGCCCTGCATGCCCTCCCCGGTGTGGTGCCAGTCGGACATGGGCAGGAATTCCTTGTAGTAGGCTCCTTCGGCGGCGATCGTCGTCTTGACTGTCTTCAGTTCCTTGTATTGGAGGAGGTGACCCTCAAGACCCTGCTTGTAGCGGTTCAGCACCAGGTCGGACGCGCCCAGCATGTGAAGCAGCGTCCAGTTGGCGTAGCATTCGATGGCGTCGTCGGTGCCGTCCAGAGTCCCCCAGCGCGGTGTGTGCAGCAGGTAGCCCCGCTCGTCGTGGTAGGTCGTGTAGAATTCCTCGACGGCCGCGGCGTTGGCGTCCAGAAGCTGCCGTTCCAGCAACGCCCACGCCGGCGGCGGCATGGGAGTCGAGATCTCGATACGGGTCCCGGCCTGGCCCTGGCCGTGCCAGGAGATCCAAAGCAGGCAACATAGAATACGAACCTTCTTCATGGCAGGGTCCTCCACCCGGATTCCGTTTACGGCACTGCGATTGCCGCCGAGATTAACAGTCCGTGGCGAAAGTCGCACGCTGACGGCATTTCACTTGGACTGCTAAACTCCCTCTTTCAACCGACCGACACCGTTTGGGAGGCGCCATGCCGTTGATCCTGTTGTTCGGGCTGTTCCTGGTCCTCACGGGCTCGCCGCTACGGGGAGCCGACAAGGACCCGGCGGCCATCGTCGAGTCCCTGGCCAATCTGCGGTTCGATGAGCTGGGACATCCCCAGATTCAATCCGATTCGGTTCGTCCCGTGCGCAGCAGTCCCCATCGCCCGCACCGGCTGCTCATTATCCCGGTCCAGTTCTCCGACCTCCGTTTCGAGCGCTTCCGGGGAGACGCGGATGCCGAGGAGAAGAACCGCCGTTACCTGCAGGAGCTGCTCTTCTCGGAAACCCATCGGCGGCCCCGCCGGAAGACCCTGACCCACTACTACCATCACCAGTCGCGGGGGAGGTACTTCGTGACCGGGACGGTCTTTTCCCTGGTCACCGTGGACAAGCCGCTCTCCCACTACGGCCGTCCTTCCCGCCTCTCGGACGGGGAATGGCGGAGCGACAACGCGCCCGAGAGCCTGGTGGAGGACGCCTTCCGCGCCGCCTATGCGACCCGGCCCGACTTCCCCTGGGGGGACTTCGACGTCTGGGACCCCACCGACTACGACGGCGACGGAATCTCGGAAGAACCGGACGGCTACATCGACCACTTCGTCCTGGTCTACGCCGGGAAGGGCCAGTCCTCGTGCCAGGGCCTCTACAAGCTCTCGGAGAAATTCACCGCCAACGCGCCCGCAGACCTGGTGGACCAGCTCAGCGCCAGAGAGCGGGAGTGCGCCGACCGGATCTGGCCCCACCGTTACGCCCTGAGCAAGAACCTGGGCCGCGGTCCGAAATTGGAGGGCATCACCAACGACCGGGGCGGGATTCGGGTTCGCGAGGGACTCTGGGTCTACGACTACAACATGCAGTCCGAGTACACCTCCGTCTCCACCTTCATCCACGAATTCGGCCATTCCCTGGGACTGCCGGACATCTACGCCCGCCGGACCAACAACTCCACGGCGGCGTGGGACGCCATGAGCAGCACGGCGGGAAGGTATCCGCAGGAGTTGAGCGCGTGGTCCCGGATGATGCTGGGGTGGCTGGAGCCCTGTGTGCTTCGTCCCCCGGAATTCGGAGGAGCCGGGAGCCGTTCGCTTCACCTCAAGACCATGAACGACTGGTCCGGCACGCCTGGCGGGAGCCGTCCCCAAGGGCTGTGCGACGCCGTCATGGTGATCCTGCCCCCCAAGGTCCGGTCATTGGATCTGGGGCCTCTGACCTCCCGCCAAGAGCGGCAGGCCGTCTACACGGGACAGGGAAACGAGATGAATCGATACCTCTCCCGGACCTTCGACCTGACCGAAGTGCGGGAGCAGCCCATCCTGGAGTTCGACCTCTGGTTCGAGATCGAGGGAGACTACGACTACCTCTACGTGGAGGCTTCCACCGACGGGTTGAACTACCGGCGCCTTCTGCCTACGGACAAGGACTCGGCGGAGGACTCCCAGAGCATCATGCCGTCCCGAAAGGGTCATGACGGCGACGGCACCCTCCCCGGCTTCACGGGACGCAGCGGCGACCTGGACGCCGACGGCAAGGTGGAATCGGCGCCCGGGTGCGATCCGTCCCGCCCCAAGCAGTTGGCCGAGGACCGGGTGGGGGGAGAAAAAGACCCGTGTGAGATCGGGCAATGGATTCGCGCCCGCTTCGACCTGTCGGCCTACCGGGGCAAGAAGGTCGAGGTCCGCTTCCACTACTTCACCGACATGGCCGCGGTGGAGGCGGGAGCCCTCATCGACAACGTCAGCCTCAAGGCCTTGGGCTTCTCGGAGGATTTTGAAGGTTCCGGCCTGACCGGGTGGGAGGTGGACGGATTCAGCCTTTCGGGAGGCGTCCACCGGCTGCCGGTCCCCCACTTCTACGTACTGGAGTACCGGGACCCGTGGCAGGACTTCGAGAAGGCCTTCAACTACGACAGCACCATGCGCCGCGAGTCCCAGGTCTTCTACCGGGATCCGGAGAGCGGCGAATTCCGGGCTTTCGATGTCCGCTACCGGTCCGGCGTGGTCCTCTGGTATGCCAACGGGTCGTTTCTCTGGAGCCAGAACGAGCCCTCGCGGCAGGGTCCCGGACAGGGTTTTCTCTTGGTCGTGGACTCTATTCCCCAGGAGTATCGATATCCGGCCGTGCCGGAGCGGTATTTCAAGCGGGAGCAGGATCGGAGCTACTACGAGTTCGACGAGAAGGCCCAGGAGTGGCTCCGCCGGAACTACCTGGACATCCTCTGTTTCCAGCGACGGTCGGACTACTTTCCTCCCGACCTCCCGGAACCAGACCGGGAGGCGTGCCACCAGGGGGAGGACGGACCGCCTCTGGAACGCCTCCGGTTCCAGGACCAGAAACTGATCTACGGATACACGCTTATCAACGAGTTCTTGCCGGGGCCGGACCGGGAGCCTTACCGTGGAACCACCAACCTGGTCGACATTCGGCTACGAAAAAAAGTCCTGACCTATCGTCTGTACGATCGGCTCTTGCGCTTCTTTCACTCGGCGGACGCGCCTTTTGCGCTGGAGCCGTTCCGGGATGGGATCGTCCTCTATCGGGAGGAAAAGGGGCAGATGGTCCCCTTCGACGGCGTCGACTTTCCGGCCCTCCACGAGTTCAGCGACTCCGATCCGGGACGCTACCTGAACCCGCACCTCCCCTTCGGCAGCGCCCGGGTTCCCACTGCGGGATTCGGATTCCGGCTGGCGAAGCCCGGCTCCGACGCGCCTCACGGAGCGCGAGTCAAAGTGGAACTGAGTTGGAGACGTTCCGGTAGCTGATACTGGTATGATGATATGTCATACTCCGAAGGAGGACCCGTGCCGAAAAGAAAAGTAGCGGTCACCCTCGACGCCAAGCTGGTACATCGGGTCGATGCGCTTGTCTTACAACAGCAATTTGAAAGCCGCAGCCAAGCCGTAGAGGCGGCTCTCGCCGAGAACCTCCAGAGGCTTGACCGAACTCGACTCGCTCACGAGTGCACTAAGCTGGACCCAGCCGAAGAGCAGCGACTCGCCGAGGAGGGACTCGCCGCTACGGGTGAGATGTGGCCCGAATACTGAGAGGCGACATACGCTGGGCTGATCTTCCGGCTTTCGGGTCCTGCCGCCGCCTCAGTCGGCGCAGGGAATGAGCAGCTTCTGGCCGGGACGGATCACGGTGCTGTTCAGGCCGTTGTAGAGCATGATCTGATTCGGCCCTTCCACTCCGCAATGCTTGAATCGCCTGGAGATTCTGAAGAGGGTGTCGCCACTCTGGACCCGGTACTCGATGGCCTGTCCCGGGGCCGGATAGACGTTGGCCACGAAGCCGTGGAATTCCTCGCGGAGCGGGTGTTTCTCGATGCGTTCCCGGCAGGTTTCCTGGAAGATCCGGGGAATGGTCACCTCCTCCCCCTCCTTGAACCAGACCCGGATACTGTCCCTGGGATTCAGGTTGCCCAGGTTCCAGTGGTCGGTTCCCAGCAGCAGACCCAACTCCAGATGGTGCAGGCTGCGGTCCAGCGGGATCGTCACGGTTCTCGGATCCAACCGGGGAATGTCGAGTCCGAATCGTTCGGGAGCCATTCCCATGGCCGTGGCGGCCAGGACTCGCGGGACGTAGCGGCGGGTCTCGCGCGGGAGCCGGCTGGCGATTCTGCGAAACGCATTGGGGTTGGAGCTGTAGCGGGCAAACTTGTGGCCGGGCCCATAGTTGTAGTCCACCAGCACCAGCTCCAGGTTCCAGGAGAAGACCTTCACCAGATCGCGAAGGTACTCCAACTGCTTCTGCGTGGATTTGACGACGTCGAAATAGTCTCCTCCCTTCAGACCGTATCGCCGGCCCGCCCACTGCATCTGCCAGATGCCCTTGGCGTTGGCGTAGGAGACGCTGTAGTTTCGGTAGAGGCTCTCCTGCAGTCCCAGTCCGTACCCGAACTCCAACGGGATGCCCGCCTGCCTGTACAGGGGCCGGATGATGGGCTCCACGAACTGAAACCGGTTGGTCGCGCCCAGGAATGAGGACCGGCCGTCGGTGAGCCAGTAGAGGATTTCCCGTTTGACGTCGGACCGGTCCCGGATGTGGTGGAACAGATCGTCCACCATTCCGTATCGCCGGCTGCCCTCTTCTTCCGGAACCACCCGATAGGAATCCGCAGCGGTTCCCGGAGCCGAAAGTGACGCCCACGTCAATCCACCGGCAAGGCCCTGCGCCTCGGCCCCGGCGGGTCCGGCCACCACACCCGCGGCCGTCGCGCCGCATGCGTATCGGAGCAGGGAACGTCTCGTCAGTTCGTCCATTGGGCGTTGGCGGCTCCGGGTCAGAGGCCGGTCTCGGGGGATTCCAGGCGGGCGATCACATCTTGCAGAAACCGGGCGCCGACGGCGCCGTCCACCACCCGGTGGTCCTGAGACAGGCTCAGGTGCATGATTTCCCGAATCACGATCCGGCCCGAGCGCACGACCGGCCGGGGTGCGATCTTGTGAACCCCCAGGATGGCCACTTCGGGATAGTTGACAATGGGCGTCGCGACGATGCCTCCCAGGGCGCCCAGGCTGGTCACGGTGAAGGTGCTTCCCTGCAGGTGCTCCAGCTTCAGGTTCCCTTCACGGGCCAGTTGCGAAGCCTGGGAGATCTCCCGGGCCAGTTCCGGCAGGCTCTTCCGGTCCACGTTCCGGATCACCGGAACCATGAGCCCTTCCTCCGTCTGGGTGGCGACGCCGATGTTGTAGTACTTCCGGAGTTCGATCTCTCCCGCATCCAGGTCCAGACGGGCGTTCAGATCGGGGTGGCGTTTCAACTCGTGGCCCAACGCCTTCAGGATGTAAGGGAGATAGGTGAGACGGACTCCCTGAAATTCCTCGCTGCCCTGCGCCCTTTGGCGCATCCGTACCAACTCGGTCACGTCCGCCTCTTCCACATAGGTGAAATGGGGAGCCTGGTTGGAGGCCTGGAGCATATGGTCGCCGATCCGCCGCCGGATGCCGCGGTAGGGAATCCGTTCGGTGGGCCCGGCCGCGGCCCGAGAGACCGGCGCAGGCTTCTGGGCCCGGGTCAGGTCCTCCCGCGTGATCCGTCCGCCCGGGCCGGTGCCCTTGACCCCCTCCAGGTCGATCTTCATTTGTTTGGCCAGGCGCCGGATGGCCGGGGTCGCCAGGACCCGCGCCGTTTTTCGCCGCCGCCGGATCGGTGGCCTGTGAGTGGGTGCATGAGGCGCAGTGTGGACCGGCCTGGTCTGGGTTTCCTCCTTGCCGGTCTCGATCACCACCAGCACGGATCCGACCTGGACGACGTCTCCTTCATTGCCTCCCTGCTCCACGACGCGGCCCTTGACGGGTGACGGGATCTCGACGGTCGCCTTGTCGGTCATGACCTCCACCATGGGCTGATCCTCTTCGATCTCGTCTCCGACTCGAACCAGCCAGCGAACGACCTCGCCTTCCACGATGCCTTCGCCGATATCGGGGAGCCTGAATTGGTATGGCATAGGACTCGACTCAGAATTCGACAATCTCGCGCAAGCCATTGCGGATTCTTTCGATCCCCGGCAGGTAGTCTTCTTCGCGAGCGTAAGGGAAGGGGGTGTCGAAACCGGTGATCCGTGTCACCGGGGCTTGCAGGTGCAACAGCGCCTTCTCCCCGACCGTCGCCGCCAGCTCCGCGCCGAACCCGCAGGTCCGGGGAGCCTCGTGGACAATAACCAGGCGGCCCGTCTTCTGGACTGAATTCACGACCGTCTCGACGTCGAAGGGCATCAGGGTTCTCAGGTCCACCACTTCGCAGGAGATTCCCTCTTCCTCCTTCGATTGTTCCGCCGCCTCGAGGCAGTTGTGAAGCATGGCGCCGTAGGCCGCGACGGTCACGTCCAGACCTTCCCGAACGACGCTGGCCTGCCCCAGCTCCACGGTGTATTCGCCGTCCGGAACTTCGCCCCGGGCCGCCCGATAGACTCGCTTCGGTTCCAGGAACACGACCGGATTGTCATCCCGGATCGCCGAAATCAATAGTCCCTTGGCATCGTAGGGAGTCGCCGGCACCACCACCTTGAGCCCGGGAGTATGTACGAAATAGGCTTCCGGACTCTGGGAGTGGTAGTGCCCTCCCCGGATGCCTCCGCCGTAGGGAGTACGGATCACCATGGGACAGGTGTACAGGCCGCCGGAACGGTACCGCATCTTGGCCAACTCGTTGACGATCTGGTCGAAGGCGGGGTAGATGAAGTCCGCGAATTGCACCTCGGGAACCGGCCGGAAACCGTACATGGCCATGCCGATGGCGGTCCCGATGATCCCCGACTCGGCCAGTGGCGTGTCGAATACCCGGTGATCCCCGAACTCTTCCTGGAGGCCCTTGGTGGCGCGGAAGACCCCGCCGAAATGCCCCACGTCTTCACCCAGAACCACCACGCTGGGGTCACGCCGCATTTCGGTGCGCAGACCATCGTTGACTGCCTGGATGATGTTCCGAATCGGCATCTGGTTTTTCGCGGAAGTGGGTCAGGTCCCCTGCTCGACGGTCTGAAACTCCTCCGGCACGCAGACCGACTCCATTTGCTCACGAAGATGCCAGGGCATCTCGTCGTAGACGTCGTCGAAGATGGTGTCCAGGGAAGGCGGTCCGGAACTGTACGCCTCCTCCAGCGTGCTGCGAATCTGCGCGCGGATCTCGTCCTCCTGCGCCTGCTCCTTGTCGTCGTCCCAATGGCCCTGGCGGGTCAAGTACAGTCGGAATCGCAGTATCGGATCGAGTTCGACCCAGGGCTCGACCTCGGCGACGTCCCGATAGGCATTGGGATCATCGGAGGTGGAGTGGCCTCCCCGGCGGTAGGTCACCGCTTCGATGAGTGTCGGACCTTCGCCCCTTCTTGCCTTCGCCACCGCCTTTGAGGTGACGTCGTAGACGGCGAAGATATCGTTTCCGTCGACCCGGACCCCTTCGATACCGTATGCGACCGCCTTGACGGCCATATTGCGGGAGGCCGTCTGAGACTCTACGGGAACGGAAATCGCCCACTGGTTGTTCCGGCAAAAAAGGACGGTCGGAGTCTTGAAGACTCCCGCGAAGTTGGTAGCGACATGAAAGTCCCCTTGGGAGGTGGCGCCATCGCCGAAATAGACCAGCGCCACGTCGTCCCTGCCCGCCAGACGGGCGCCCATGGCCAGACCGATGGCATGGGGAATCTGGCTCCCCACAGGGCTCGAAATCGACGTCACCCTCAAGTCGTAGCTGGCGTAGTGGTTCGGCATCTGCCGGCCCTTGGTCAAGTCCCGGGAAGTTCCGAAAAACTGGGAGAATAGATCGATCAGGGGAAAGCCTTTGACCAGAGCGGCGCCCATCTCCCGGTAGCAGGGGAGCACCCAGTCCCGTTGCTCCAGTGCGAACGCGCTCCCGATGATGGCTGCCTCCTCGCCTCGCGACCCGACGTAGAAGGCCAGCCGTCCCTGTCTCTGAAGCCGGATCATCTGGTCGTCGACCATCCGGTTCAAGCACATCAACCGATAGAGATGGAGTTGCTGATCCAATCCGAGGGCCGGAATGTCGGCCTCCGATTTCACTTCGCCGTCGGGGGAAAGGATAGAGAACATGGTCCCGGGCATGCGTCAGGAATTATAACGGCCCCTCTGGAGCAGGACAAGAAGACCCGGCGCCTGCACCGCCGTGTACGGGGGCGCCCGCCCGTCACGGTTTCGTTGCTTGATATTCTTCGTATCGAGCAGCCATCCGGGACTGGGAGAGGTGTCCCGAGTGCACCAGTATCCGGTAGAGGAAGAGGGCCGATTCGCCCGGTTCCAGGGAGACGTTCAGAGGTGGGGAACCCTTCTGGAAATCCTTTTTTCCGAAGGGGTTGGCCGAAAATAGACCATAGCCCCGGGCATGCCAGAAGGTGGGGAATTCGATGCTCTCCGGATGATTCATGATGGCCAGCGTCAGGTCCTCTCCCTGGACCGATCCCCGCAACGCGACCCATGAAGACCTCTTGCCCCAGACGGCCTTCGACAGCTCCAGACCTTGCGCGTTCAGGTAGCGGCCGGTCCGGTCTTCCCGCAGGTTGGGGGCGACGCGGATGGCCATCATCCCCTCCTTGGTATCGTTGAAAGTCACCGCTTTCTCCTGGGCCGTCAGCTCGAACCTCAGGTCCAGGGTCCGCCACCCGGAGCCCGCCCCGATGGTCATCCGGGAGTCCTGTTTCAGCACCACCTTCCCCGAGGGCGCGATCCAGTCCGACGTGGTTTCCATGACTCCCTTCTCTCCGTCTTCCAGCCGGGTGAAGCCGGTGTGCCGGATGCGGCCGCTGCCAGGCTTGTCCCGGCCGCCGGACAGCTTGGACCAGAAATCCACACCGTTGACGTTCCCGTAGGTGAACGAGATTCCTTCGTGATGCCAATGGTCGGTGTGCTCGTCGGGTACCCCGAATTCCATGGGGTACGCGCGCAGGAGCCGGTGGCCCTTGGGGCTGAGCAGGGGATGGAAGATCGGCTTGTGAAAGCCGATACCGTATTGGTACGAAGCGAAAAGGTCCTTGCCGACGTAGATGTCCACCCGGGCCGGGTCGGTCTTGACCAGCCGGACCGCATGGTGAGACTCCCCGAAGGCGGGATTGGTCAGACAGAAGACCAGGATCGCCGCGGCCACGATGCCGGAGCGGCGGAGTGTCGTATCTGTACGGACCCGATTGGATAGGAATTTCATGGGAACTGCCGTGCCTCCTACGCCTGAAAAAGGTGTCGCCGAAATCGGCAACATGTTAGCAGTCCGTGGCAGAAGCCGTCACAGTCAAGGGGGGGTGATCCGATCCTGGAAGTTGCTTCGGGAACGCGCTACCCTGCTCTGGCCCATGTTCAGGAGGTGAGATGTGATTTTTGACGTGCACACTCATGGCTGGAAGTATCCGGACCATTTCTCGGACCGGTTTCGCCAACAGGCGATCCGAATGAGGGGCTACGAGATCCCTTTGGAAAGCATTCTGGAGGACTATCGCGCCCACTGCCGGACGGTTCCGGATCGAGTCAAGACCGTCGTCTTCGGCGGGAAGGCCAAGCTCTCGGGCCTTTGGGTTCCCGATCAATTCATCGTCGAATACTGCTCCCAGGACCCCGAAAACCTGATCCCGTTTCTCTCCCTCGATCCGACCCAGCCGGGTTGGCAGGAGGAACTGGAGGAGAGCCACCAGGATCTGAAGATGAGGGGTATCAAGCTGATGCCCATGTATGCCGGATTCTATCCCCAGGCCCCGGAGCTGGATCACCTGTGGCAATATGCGGTCCGCCACCAACTGCCCGTCCTGCTCCACACGGGAACGACCTTCATCGACCGGGCTCCGCTGGACACCACTTTGCCCCGGCACCTGGACCCCGTGGCCATCAAGTATCCGGAGTGCCGGATCATTCTGGCGCACCTGGGTCATCCCTACGAGGCTGAGACGGTGGCGGTGATCCGGAAGCATCCCTACGTCTACTCCGACGTTTCGGCCATTCACTACCGGCCCTTCCAGCTCTACCAGAGCCTGATGCTGGTGCAGGAGTACGGTGTCTGGAACAAGCTCCTGTTCGGGACCGACTACCCCATCACCAATGTGGACGAGTCCCTGGCCGGGCTGCGGTCCATCAACGATCAGCTGGAAGGCACGTCCCTGCCGCGGTTGGATCCGGACCAGATGGAGGCGATGATTCATCGCGACGCCGGTCCGTTACTGGGACTTAAGTAGTTCCTGGTTAGGCTATTTTGATAAATCCGATCAATTGAGTAAACTTGGTCTCATCTCACAGGCCGAAAAGCCTTGGAGGAGACGGGTCATGACTACTTGGAAGGAGCATTTGGGCACGGATATCCCGGAAGATCTCGGCCGCGAAATCGACATCTTCGAGATGCAGATGGAGCTGAGACGCCAGGGAAAGCTGGATGAGAAGATCTTCGCCGAGACCCGGTTGCGGCGCGGCATCTACGGCCAGCGATACGACAACGGTTTCCGCCACGACGGGATCCGGTCGCAGCATCTCCCCTACCCCTCCGGTGACGTCATCAAGGGGCCTGAGACCCTTTGGGACGCTCCCGGGATGATGCGCATCAAGATCCCGTTCGGGGGGGTCAATCCCCGCCAGCTCGAGATGCTGGCGGATACGGCGGAAGAGTATTCGGATGGAGTGCTCCACGTCACCACGAGACAGGACTATCAACTCCATTTCGTTCACATCGACGACACTCCCGACCTGATGCGGAGACTGGCGTCGGTGGGGATCACGACCCGGGAGGCCTGCGGGAACTCGGTGCGGAACGTGACCGCCTGCCCCCTGGCCGGTGTCTGCCACACCGAGGCTTTCGACGTCAGTCCCTACGCCAAGGCCTGCAGCGCCTTTCTGCTGGGGCATCCCGACGCCCAGGACTTCGGCCGCAAGTTCAAGATCTCATTCTCGGGATGCCGGGAAGAGGCCTGCGGACTGGCCAGCATGCATGACATGGGAGCCATTGCGGTGGTGCGGCACGAGGGCGGCCGGATCAGGCGCGGATTCGAGCTGTATGTCGGCGGAGGTCTGGGAGCGGTGCCTCACCAGGCCAAGCTCTTCGATTCCTTTCTGCCTGAAGAAGAGTTGCTGCCCACGGCGCAGGCCATCTCCAGGGTGTTCGCCCGCTTGGGAGAGAAGAAGAACCGGGCCCGGGCCCGCATCAAATTCTTGGTGGCAAAACTGGGGATCGACGAGTTTCGCAAGGAGGTTCTGAAGGAACGCGAGATCATGCCTTCCGACGAGCGGTGGACCGCGTTTCTGCCCGAGGTTCCGGAATTCCAGGAGACCGCGGTCCGGCCGGCGGCGGCATTGAACGGACATCAGCCGCCTGCGGGGTTCGAGGACTGGTTCCGGACCAACGTCTACCGTCAGCGGCAGGCGGGTTACGCCGTCGCCACCCTGACCCTTCCCTTGGGAGATTTGTCGAGTTGGCAGGCCCGGGAACTGGCTCAGATCGCCCGGCGCTTCTCCGGTGAAAACATCCGGACCACCGTCGAGCAGAACATGGTGCTGCGTTGGGTCAGCGAAGCGGACCTGCCGGAACTCTACGGTGAATTGGACAGGATCGGTCTGGGCGCCCATGGCGCCGGAACGATCGTGGACGTGACGGCCTGCCCGGGGACCGACACCTGCAAGTTGGGAATCGCCTCGTCGCGGGGACTGGCCGCCGAACTCCGGAGGAGGCTCGGTGCCAAGTTCTTCCAACTGGACGATTCCATCAAGAACCTGCGCATCAAGATCAGCGGCTGTTTCAACTCCTGCGGTCAGCACCACGTTGCGGACATTGGATTCTACGGAACCAGCCGGACCATCAAGGGCCACAAGGTGCCTCACTTCCAGGTGGTGCTGGGGGGGCAGTGGACCGACAACGCCGGCTCTTATGGACTGGCCATGGGGTCGGCGCCGGCACGGAACGTTCCGGAGGTCCTGGAGCGGATCACGGGCCGATACCTGAAGCATCGGAGCAACGGCGAGAGCTTTCAGCAATTCGTCCGGAGCGTCGGCAAGAAGGACCTTCGGGCCATGCTGCAGGACCTGTTGCAGGTTCCGGCCTATGAGATCGACTCCTCCTTCTACAGCGATTGGGGCGATCCGAGAGAGTTCTCGATGGGAGACCTGGGGACGGGAGAATGCGCAGGCGAGGTGGTCACACTGACCCAGTTCAATCTGGCTTCCGCCGAGCAACTGGTCTTCGAAGCCCAGATCAGGCTGGATGAAACCGATTTCGCCGGAGCCGACGCTTTGAGCTACCGGGCCATGGTGGAGGCCGCCAGAGCCCTGGTCAAGACCGAGTTCCTGGACGTTCCGGGCGCTCCCGACACGGTCGTGTCGGAATTCCGGCGCCGCTTCTACGATACGGAACTGTTCTACGATAAGTACGCCGGCGGCAAGTTCGCCAACTACCTGTTCCGCCGTCACAAGTCGCCTCCACAGAGCCCCACGCGGGACATTGCCCATCAGTCGGTGGAAGAGAGCCAGCTTTTCATCGAGGCGGCGCATGCCTGCTACGAGCGCATGGCCCGGGAGATCTCGGGAGTCCACTAGGCTGGCGTATGAGCGGCTGGCAGAAGCTGGGTCTCAAGATTTTCCTGGAGCAGCCCCTCCGGGCCGAGGCGCAGGAATTCATTCCCGTCTTCCATTCCTGGATCCAGAACCAGGCCGTCGATGGGCACCTGCTCATCGACGTCCACGACTACAGTCACGTCCACAGAGGACCCGGCATCCTGCTGGTGGCTCACGAGGGAAACTTCAGCCTGGACCAGGCCGACGGCCGGCCCGGACTCCTCTACTACCGCAAGCAGGATCCGGACGGGAACCGCGAGGAGTGTCTCCGGGATGTCTTCAGGCAAACGCTTCTGGCCTGCAGCCGGCTGGAATCGGACCCCTTGCTGGGCGGACGGGTTCGCTTCCATACCCGCGAAATGGTGCTGCTGGCCAACGATCGCCTCCATACGCCCAACAGCGAGGAGACTTTCGAACGGCTCAGGCCCGAGTTGACCCAGGCCCTGTCCCGGATTCTGGGTCGCGGCGTCTTCAGCCTGGACCGGGTCGAAGATCCGCGGGAGCGTTTTTCGGTCTGGATCCGCGCCCGGCGATCCTTTCGTCCGGGATACCTGTTGCGGCGCCTCAACTGAACTGAGAGACTGTCGCGGCATTTTTTCGGGATTCCCATGAGAAAGTACCGGACCCGGTCCAAGAGCCGCAGGTCTCCGAGAAGAACATTCTTGAAATCCGCGTCGCTGGCCGCAGCGGCGGGACCAACCTGGATAAAAAGTATGGGACAAGCCGTCGCTACCGCCAGTCAAGCCACAATTCCCGCGTGGGTGAACCGGGTTCGCAATGAGATTCCGACCACCTCGGAATCCGCCTATTTCCTGACCGGGGGCATCGGTCCCTCGCCCACTCCCGTCATCGAAAAGGTCAAGGAGCTTCTGGATCTGCAGAACCTCGGACCCGGAGACCCCCGAATCAACCCCCGGATAGCCGTGGTGGAGGAAGAGTGCCGCGTCCTGGCCGCCG
>JAPOYZ010000011.1 GCA_026706325.1 Candidatus Aminicenantota bacterium | reverse complement strand
CTGGAGAACGACCGCGACATTGCGGCGGTGATCGTAGAGCCCACGGGGGCCATCGGCGGGCTTCTCCCCATCACACCGGGGTTCCTCCGCCAGTTGAGAGAGGTCACCCGGGATGCGGGGGTGCTGCTGATCTTCGACGAGGTCATCACCGGATTTCGAGCCTCCCTGGGAGGAGTCCAGGAACGCTACGGCGTCACGCCCGATCTGAGCACCCACGCCAAGATCCTGGCCGGAGGCCTTCCCGGGGCGGCCGTCGTGGGAAAGGCGGAGATCCTGGACATGATCCAGCACCGGGGCGACCCCGAATGGGATGCCCGGCGCCGGGTCGCCCATCCCGGCACCTTCAATGCCAATCCGCTGTCCGCCGTAGCGGGCGCCACGTGTCTCGAGATCCTGGATCGGGAACCGGTCAACGAACGGGTGGAGGCCGTGAATGAACAGCTCCGATCGGGTCTCCAGGGCGTACTGGCCCGGCTGGGAATCCCCGGCCTCGCATACGGACTCGCCTCGGGCCTGTTCGTGGCGCTGGGGGTCGAGGGAGAGTGGGATGAAGAGAACGGGTGCACCGTTCCCCATGAACAGCTCAAAGCCGCCAACGACCCGACCCGGGGCGGAGTTCTCCGCAAGGCCCTCCTGAATGAGGGAGTGGACACCCAGGGAGGGGTGAGTTGGCGGATGACCGCGGCCCACACCGAGGAGGACGTGGACTTCACGGTAGAGGCCTATGAGAGAGCGCTCCGCGCCCTGATTCGGGAGGGTTGGCCGGTCTCGGGAGTCGCAGCCGCAGAGACCGCAGCCCGGTAACCTGATCCTGGCGCCGGGCTGATCCATGATACGGCTGGTCGACTTCCTCTTCGGGGTTCGCAAGCAGGAGGTCGCACTCGCCGCCGTGCTGTTCTCCGGCTACGGCCTCATCCTCCTGACCTACTTCTTCCTGAAACCGGCCAGAGACAGCCTGTTCCTGTCCGGACCCGGTCCCCACAACCTTCCCCTGGTCTTTGTCCTGATCGCCCTCGTGGCTTTGCCCGTCACGCTCATATACGGAAGGCTGGCCCGGGTTCTGGACCTGAACCGGATGATCATGGGAACCAGCGCCGTTTTGATCGGCTGCCTGCTGCTCTTGCGTTGGTTGCTGGCGCTGGAGATCTCGTGGATCTACTACGCCTTCTACATCTGGGTCGACATCTACGGAATCCTGACCACTTCGCAGTTCTGGCTCTTCGCCAATTCAGTTCTGGAATCGGCCCAGGCCAAGCGGATCTTTGCAGTGGTGAATCTGGGCGGCATCCTGGGAGCCATCATCGGAGGCGAGACGGCAGGCTTTCTGGTCGGGGTCGTGGAGATCTCGACCCGGGACCTCCTGTTGTTCTGTGCCGGTTTCCTGGCCCTGTCGACAGGTCTCCTGAACCGAGTCGGAAGGCTCGCTCGCCCGCCCGGCCAGACTCCCGCAGCGGTGGCCCCTTACCAGCAACCGGTGCGGAACTCTCTCCGGGAAGTGCGCTCGATGCTCCGGGACCACCGCCATCTCGCCGGAATCGGGGGCCTGCTCTGCCTCAGCATGCTGGTGGCCACGTTGGTTCAGTTCCAGTTCAAGACCGTCGCCTTCCAGGCGTATCCGGACCAGCAGGCGCTGGCGGCCTTCCTGGGGAAATTCTACGGCCGGCTCAACCTGGTGTCCTTGCTCCTGCAGACGTTTCTGACCTATCGGCTGATCCGGTTCTGGGGCGTGTCCGGAGCCATCCTGTTGCTTCCGTTGGGATTGCTGCTCACTTCGGTGGGCATGCTGGCGGTCCCCACCCTCTGGGGCGCCATTCTCTTGCGGGGGATCGACGGCAGCCTCCGCCCCTCCGTCGACAAGACGGGCAGGGAACTGCTCTTCCTGCCGGTTCCGCTGGAGGTCAAAAAGCGGGCCAAGGTGTTCATCGACCTCTTCGTGGATCGATGGTCGCGAGGACTGGCCGGGGGGTTGCTGCTGGTCCTCACCTCTTTCCTGCACTTTCCGGTCAACTGGATCAGCATGGTCGTCATCGTTCTGGCGGGACTGTGGGTCGTGCTGGCGCTGGCCGTCCGCCGCGGCTGAGTCGTTGCCTGTGACCCCCAGCTTGCCTTCTTTGTCCGTTGCAGATACAAACTAAACAGCTTGTAGCGAATTTCAGCACGGACATTCAATTGATAATCCCATGCGCGCTCACTATTTCCAGCACGTTCCCTTCGAAGGCCTCGGATGCATCCGGCCCTGGCTGGTCGACGCCGGCTACGAGGTGACCTGCACGAGATTCTTTGAATCGGCAGAGGTGCCCGAGCTGGACGACGTCGACTTCCTCATCGCCATGGGCGGCCCCATGAGCGTCAACGACGAGGAGGAGCTTTCCTGGCTGGTCTCCGAGAAGCGGTTCATCCGCCGGGCCATCGAGGCCGGGAAGCCGGTCTTGGGGATCTGCCTCGGTGCACAGCTCATCGCCAGCGCCCTGGGCGCCCGGGTCTACCCCAACGAGCTGAAGGAGATCGGCTGGCTTCCGCTGCGTGGAATCGACGGAGGACCGGACTGCTTCCGGTTTCCCGAGGTCGTCCAGGCATTTCACTGGCACGGGGAGACCTTCGATCTGCCTCCCGGCGCGGTCCACCTGGCGCGAAGCGACGGCTGCGAGAATCAGGCCTTCCAGATCGGGAGATCGGCCGTCGGCATGCAGTTCCATCTGGAGACGACGCCGGACGCGGCTAAGAAACTGGTCGTCAACTGCCGGGCGGAACTCATCCCTTCCAAGTACGTGCAGTCGGAGGGCGAACTGCTCCACGCCCCGGCCGGGAACTACCGGGCCGTCAACGGACTGATGGTGGAGTTGCTCACGTACTTGAGAACTGCGGGTTAACCGGGTCCGTTGCCATCCTTGGAACGGTTCCGCGTCTGTTGAACCGGCAGACTCCGGATCCACTCCCGAACCAGGCGCACTCCCTCTTCATCCACCACGTTGGAGGCGATGTGGGGCATGCGGCCCAGGCCCAGCATGGCCATGCGATGGGGGATGATGGAGCGGTCCGGGTGTCCCGGGACCACCAGCCGCGGCTGATCCAGTTCGAATCCGCCATGAGCGGCGACGGTGTCGACGATGCCGGTCTGCTCCAGCGGCATGGAGCCGATCAATTGAAAGTCGGCGTTGCCGCCCCCCCACTTCACGTGACAGTGGGAGCAGTTGGCGTGAAGGTAAGCGCGCGCCCGCAGATCGGTTTCCAGATCGGGATTCCCGTAGTCGACGAGCCGGCCCAGCTTCTCCGGCGGAGCCGGCAGCGGTTGGGTGAAGACGCCCAGATGGTCCAAGGTCCGAAGCTGGTTGGCCACCACTCCCCCGTAGTCGTGGTCCTTGTTCATCTGCAGGGTATTGATGCCGAGGATGTATTTCGCAGCCGTTGTGTGGCAGAGGGTGCACTCGGCGCGGCTGGGGAACCGCCAGGTCTGCTCGCTGGTGCCGCCGTCCGCCTCCCGAATGGTGAACGCCCGGTCCAGGCCCGCGCTGTCCAACAGCTCGGCGTCGGTCTGCTCCTCGTTCCAGAGGTAGACATATCCCTTCCAGACCTGCGCTCCCACTTCATCGGTTCCGGGAATGCGCTCGTGGTGAAGAAGCCGCGTCTCCAATCGCCTGAGGCTGTCGGGGTTTCCCCTCTCCATTTCCAGCGAGAAGGTCTTGACCAGGACGGTTCCGTCGGGGAATTTCCAACCCGGGGGGACGCCCGGCGCCGGCTGCGGGTAGATCACCGAGTCGTACTCGATCTGCGACAGGTCCGGCAACGCGATGTAGCGTTCCTTGGCGGCGTGGTCCGACCAGAGGGCGGCGTTGACCGAATAGGGGATCAGGCCCGGGGCGGGGGTCATTTCCCCGGTGGAGGTGAACAGCCCGGTCTCGCTCAGCAACCGGGGAAAATCCGCCGTTTGACCGGGGGATTCGGGGCGTGGAACCAATCGATGGAACTGGCCGCCGACGAAGTCCAAAAACAGGAGCTCGTTGTTCTGGTCCTGACCGATGGCGACGATTCGCAGCAGCGTATCGGCCAGTTGGCGGAGATTCTCAACCCGCGTGCCGTCGTAATCGAGGGACCAGATCTTCCCGGTGTCGTGGTCTCCGTAGACGTAGCTGTCCGCCAGCGACTCCAAGCGCGTTCCCCGGTAGACGTACCCTCCGGTGATGGACCGGAAGTCGGTGTGGGAATGTTCCACCAGGGGAGGCAGGATGGGCGTGGGGCCCAGGGGGCGCTCAGGCCGGAAGGGATGGGTCGCCTCCATCACGCTCCAGCCGTAATTTCCTCCCTTCTCGATGATGTGGATCATCTCCCAGAGGTCCTGGCCGATCTCGCCGACCCACAGGCGGCGTGCCGGACCGAAGCTGAACTTCCAGGGCTGACGGAGTCCGTAGGCCCAGACCTCCGGCCGAAATCCTTCTCTCCCCACGTAGGGATTGTCGGGCGGGATGCCGTAGTTTTTCCCGGGATCGGGACGGTTCACGTCGATCCGGAGGATCGATCCCGGGAAGTCGTCGGGGTTCTGGCCGGTCACCAGGCTGTCGGCGATGCCGCTCGCGTCGCCGGTGCCCAGATAAAGGTATCCGTCCGGACCGAACCGGATGCAGCCTCCGTTGTGGCCGCCCGAAGGCCAGACGAGGAGGACCGTTTCCGAGTCCCGGTCGCCGGTGAGGGGGTGCCCCGGGTTCGCCCGGTAGCGGGAGAGTTGGCTGCCCTCCGGCAGTTCCTTCGTGTGATGGTCCACCTGGCTCACGTAGAAGTACCGGTTCTCCTGGAAGTCGGGGTGGAACTCCAGTCCGTAGACCGGCTTCCCGACATCCATGAACAGGTGCTTCTCGGTGACTCCGGGACGATTCTCGAAGACGTAGATCCTGCCGAAACGCTCGGCCACGGCGATGAGGTTGGTGCCGGGAACGGTCGTCACCTCCAGGGGCTGGTCGAAGCGAATCTCGGGAAACGCGACTTCCGTGGTGAAGGGATCGGGCGGGTCCGGCGTGCCGTGGACCCGCGAGGTAGTCCACGCTTCCCGGTGCTCGATGCCGACGGGAGCCGGATCCGACAGCGGCAACCAGAGGATGATCCCCGCCAGAACCGCGGCCACGATTGCAACCAAAAGAACTTTTCCGCCCATGCCGAACTCTCCTTTAAAGGGTCATGGCTCCATCGATGATCACCGCCTGGCCGGTCATGAAAACGGAATCGTCGGAGGCCAGGTAGAGGGCCAGCGCCGCGATCTCCTCGGCTTGGCAGAGGCGGCCCAAAGGCTGGCGGGCGATGAAGTCCTTCCTGGCCTGCACGGGGTCCGCCGCGGTGTTGATCCGGGACTGAAGCGAGGGTGTGTCCACCGTCCCCGGACAGATGCAGTTGGCGCGAATCCCGTCGTTGACGTAATCGATGGCGAGGCTCTTGGTCAGGCCCACGACCGCCGCTTTGGAGACCGAGTAGACGCCCCTTTTCACGACTCCGGAAAGGCCAGCGACGGAGGCGGTGTTGATGATGTTTCCCGAGCCCTGGCGCAGCATGACGGGAAGCGCATGGCGGCAGGTTCGGAACATGCTCTTGACATTGAGGTCCAGGGCCTGGTCCCAGTCCTCCTCCGTAGCCTCCAACAGCGTCCCCTGGTGCACGAAGCCGGCGTTGTTGAACAAGATGTCGATCCGGCCCAGTTCCCGGGCCGTCCACTGGACGGCTTCCCGGCACCGGGAGGAGGAGGTCACGTCGGCGCAGAGGCCGTGGCAGGCGAATCCCTGGTCCCGAATATCGTCCACCAACCGGTCCAGTCCCGCCGAGTCGAGGTCCAGCGCCACGACCGTGGCTCCTTCGGCGGCGAACAGCCGGGAGGAGGCCTCTCCGATGCCGGCTGCGGCTCCGGTGATGATGGCGACCTTGTCCTTGAGGCGCATGTCGAAGGCCAGTTTTATCACCCGGTTCCGAAGCTTCGCAAGCTGTCCGGCCTCACCTGAATTCCAAACACAAAGTCCCTAAGCTCAGTCCCTGGTTGCCGATCCGGGAATCCCGCCCATTTGCGCTGCCGCTGAAATTTGGTGATAGAATCCAAGATTCGTCTGGCGACGATAGGAATTCCCTGAAATCGGAACAACTGACAGGTTACAAGGTCATGGCTTCCTCAAGTGTCTCCCCCAGCGCCCCCTCCCGAGTGCAAAAACTCCAGGGCTCGGACATTCTGGCCGAGGCTCTGGTGCGGGAGAACGTAGAGGTGATTTTCGGGTATCCGGGCGGGGCCTCGATGGAGATTCATCAGGCTCTGACCCGGTTGGGAGTTCGGGACAAGATCCGGGTCATCCTTCCCCGTCATGAGCAAGGCGGCATCTTCATGGCGGAAGGGTATGCCAAGGCCACGGGGAAGGTGGGCGTTGCCCTGGCGACGTCGGGTCCGGGGGCGACCAACCTGGTGACGGGAATCGCCGACGCCAAGATGGACTCCGTCCCCATTGTGGCCGTCACCGGACAGGTGCCCCAGACCATGATCGGGAAGGACGCTTTCCAGGAGACGGACATCGTCGGGATCACCCGTCCCATCACCAAGCACAACTACCTGGTCCAGAAGGTCTCGGACCTGCCCCACATCGTCAAGGAGGCCTTCTACGTGGCGTCCAGCGGGCGGCCCGGCCCGGTACTGATCGACATTCCCAAGGACGTCCAGCAGTCCAGCGCCAAGCCGAAGTGGCCGTCCCGTGCGGACCTCCGGAGCTATCGCCCGCAAATCAAGGCCAGGGACCGGGAACTGGGTCAGATCGCACGGGCGATTCGCAAGTCCAGGCGGCCCATCATCTATGCCGGCAACGGCATCATCTGCTCCAATGCCTCCGAAGAGTTGCGGCGCTTCGTCGAGAAGACGGGCATTCCCACGGTGATGACGGTCCTGGGCCTGGGCAGTTTCCCGGCCGGCCATCCTCTCTGCTTCGACATGCTGGGCATGCATGGCGCCTTCTACGCCAACTACGCGGTCAACAACGCCGATCTGCTGCTGGCCTTCGGGGTTCGCTTCGATGACCGCGTCACCGGGAAAGCCGAGGAATTCGCCAAGCACGGCACCATCGTCCACGTGGACATCGATTCCTCCGAGATCAACAAGATCAAGCCGGCCCAGATTCCGGTGACCGGGGACGTCCACGACCTCTTGCGGCGTCTCAACCGGATGGACCTGGGTAAGACGGACTACTCCGGTTGGTTGTGGAACTTGATGGAGGTGAAGCGTTCCAAGCCTTTCCACTACCGTCAGGAGGGAGACCAGATCATGCCGCAGTACGTTCTGGACCTCCTCTCCCGGAAAACCCGGGGCAAGGCCATTCTCACCACCGGGGTGGGTCAGCACCAGATGTGGGCGGCGCAGTACTTCAAGTTCGTCTATCCTCGCACGCTTCTGACTTCGGCGGGTCTGGGGGCCATGGGATTCGGCTATCCGGCGGCGCTGGGCGCCAAGCTGGGCTGCCCCGACTGGGAGGTCATCGACGTGGACGGAGATGGAAGCTTCGTCATGAACATCCAGGAGCTGGCGACCGCCTATGCGGAGGAAATCCCGGTCAAGGCGCTGATCCTGAACAACCAGCACCTGGGCATGGTGGTCCAATGGGAGGATCGCTTCTACTCCAGCAATCGGGCTCACACCTTCATCGGCGATCCCCGGGATCCGAAGAACATCTATCCGGACTTCGTCTCTCTGGCCCAGGGGTTCGGGCTCCCGGCGCGCCGAATCACCCGGCGGGAGGAAGTTTCCGACGCCCTGGACGAGATGCTGGCCAGCAAGACCGCCTACGTTCTGGACGTCGTGATCCCGTATACGGAGCACGTGCTGCCCATGATTCCGTCGGGACACACCTTCGCCGATACCATCTACGACGAGGTGTAGGGCCGAGCTGGAAAGGATCTGCCGATGCCTGGCGAGTTGAAGTCCGCTTGGGAACTGGCTCTCGAGAAGCTGGAGGCTCAGGAAGAATACTCGGTGGTGAGCCTGAACGACGAGCAGCGGGATGCCATTGCCCGGGTTCGAAACAAGTACCAGGCCCGCATCGCCGAGGTCGAGATCCACAAACAGGCTCAGATCGCCGCGGCCGCCGAGACGGGGGCCATGGACAAGATTCAGGAACTGAACCAGCAGCTCTCCCGGGACAAGGCCCGCCTGAATCGCCAGATGGAGCGGGAGATCCGCAAAATCCGCGGCGAGTAGCTCATTTTCTTCACGGTTCTCTCCGTCTCACCGTTCCTACAAACAGGGACCAGACTCGTCACAGCGGTGCTGGCATTTGGACCAGCAGGTGTCCGATTCATCGGCAAGAAGGTAGACTGGACTGAGTAGGGGCGCTCATGGGAGTTATGGTCAGCGAGATTTACGACGCGTTTATTGACGCAGGTGTGGAAGAGGCCAAGGCGAGAGCGGCAGCGGCAGCCGTTCCGATCGGTGAGCACTTGGCCACCAGGCAGGACATCGCGCGGCTGGAATCCAGGCTCTACCGAGCCCTCTGGGTCCAGGCTGGAGGGATCGTGGGTGCCCTTGTCGGCCTGGTCGGCACCGCAATTGCCGTGGCCTATTTCCTGGATCGCTATCTTCCCGAAGGAACGCTCGGACCCTAGCAGCCCGTGGTAAAAGTCATCACGGCATTCGACCGTCCCTGCACAGGCGCGGACTGCGTTGCGATTCGGGCACATACTCCCGGTATGCGCGCCCATAGCGCCTTGTCCTGCGGGCGCAGGAACGGTCTCGGTGCTCGCGGGACTTTCACCACGGACTGCTAGTCGTGGCGGCGTGGGAATGCGCCGAGCTTCGAGTCCACTTCCATTTTCTTCACGATTGCATCCGTCTCGCCGTTAATACGAGTATGGGACAGACTCGTCGCACCAATGACAGCATTGTATGCTAGCATAAGATCTAGCCCAAGGAGTCAAAAACGCAATACGGAGGGAAACACTGGGATGAGTTCCGTTATTACAGTCCGTAGCATCGATCCTGGCGACAAGTCCTGGCTCAAACGGGAAGCCCGGAATTCCGGCGTCTCCATGGAAGAGTTCGTCCGCCGGCTCATTCGTGAAGCACGGGAGAGGGCCGAACGGCGCACCAAGCCGTCCGAGGTGTTCAAGCGGTTCTTCGGGCCGGAGAACGGAATCGATCTGCCGCCGCCGGACCGCTATGGCTACAGGCCAGTGGAATTCGCAGACGAGGACAGCGTGTGAGGACTCCCATAGTCTGGCTCCTCGACACGAACGTCGTTTCCGAGATGATGCGGCCGCGCCCGGAACGGCGCGTCGAAAGGTTTCTCGACCGAATCGCCGGGCAGGGGATCGGACTTGCGTCCATCACCGTCTGGGAGATTCTCAATGGAATCGGACGGATTGAGCCCGGCGAAAGGCGGGAGGATCTTGTCCGGCGTTTTGAAGGGATTCTGGACAGCCTCTTCCAGGAACGGGTGTTCGATTGGACAGACGCCGATGCCCGGGTCTGTGCTCAAATCATGGAAGCCAAACGGCGGCTGGGCGAGCCGCTCGACGGGCATCTTCCCGATGCCATGTTGGCGGGCACGGCGAACCGCCACGGTCTGACCGTCGTCACCCGAAACCAGCGGGATTTTCGCAACACCGGCGTCATCACGGTGAATCCGTGGAGAGTTGCGAACCGGTAGCCCGCATTTCCCGCGGCAGGCGCGGTGGTCCCGCATGAAGAGGAGCTAAGGCGATCGGCTTGCCTTCGTCCGTGCTTCGAGCTGGTCGAGAGTCCCCTCGAAGAAAATGATCGTACCCTTGATGGAAGCGAATTCTCCGGGTGAGAGGTCCGCAAAACCGGGATCCGCGTGGAAGCAGGGGTGCCTGTAATTCCCGGTCAGGGACAACGTGTCATCGAACCAGGACATGGTCACGAAACGTTGACCGAGGCTGGAGAGTGCGGCGATGACCGGCAGGTCGGCTCCCGGCAGGCCGATCCCCCGAAATCCAATGGCATATCTCCCCGCCGAAGCCCTGGTTTCGATTGACTTCCGAAGAGATTGCCAGCCCTGGCCCGGCAGATGAACGAACTTGTTGTCATTGGTGAAATCGGCGAACTCGCGGATGGCCCGCAGATAGCCGCAGGTTTGCAGTCGGATATTGGTCAGAGGACGGGGACTGCCGTTTTCGATGTGGAGTTCCAGTGCGACGGTCGTGTCGTCCGTTTTGACCACTCTTCCTCCGAAACGAACTCCATTCGGCAATTGCCGTTCGAAGGCCACCCCATTCGGGATCTCCCGCCATGGGGTCCGTGGCAGATCGGGAAACAGCGGGGGATAGTCCGAATTGACATGACTCAGGTAGAGGAGCCCCTGATCGGAGAAGATGGCCTCCGGGAAATCCAACCAGATGTAATCGGCACTGGGCCAGGGAGGGCTGATCCAGACGATCTGCTCGTAGGGATAGTGCGGCCGCCACATCCCGGGCACGATCCTCACGCCTGCTGCTTCCCCCGGCCTGAGAACAGGAGGGTTTTCCTCGACCTGTCGCTGCTGCCGCGTGCGGCTTTCGCCGGCAAGGCCGCCGTCGTATGAGCCGGCAAAGAATCCGGATGCCAAGACCAGCAGGAACCAAAAAAAATGTCGCATCATTGATTCCTCAGGAGCGTGACCACCGCGTCCGGCAAACGCTTCCTCAACCCCTGACGGCCCGGGGCTGTTGCAACGTGATGCAATGGATGCCTCCCAGTCCCCGGATCAGGTCCCGGCAATTCAGGCTGACGGCCCGCCGCCGCGGGAACAGCTCCTGCACGGTCTTGCGGGCCAGTTCGTCCTGCCGGCATCCGAACGCCGGGACCATTATCCTCCGGTTGGCGATGTAGAAGTTCAAGTAGGAAGCCGGGAGTCCATCAAGTCCGGTTTCCCGCGGGGAGGGCAGCGGCAGGGTCAGGATCCGGTACCGGCGGCCGTCCGTCCGCCGGGCCAGCGTCAGGCGCCGCCGGTTGTCCTCGAGGATTCGGTGATGGGGTCGATCGGAGTCCTCCTCCACCGCGCAGACGATGGTGTCCGGGCGCACGAACCGCGCCAGGTTGTCCACATGGCCGTCGGTGTCGTCACCCGGCAACCCGTCTCCCAGCCAGATCGTCCGGCACGCGCCCAGATGGCTCCTCAGGCGGTCCTCCACAGCTTTCCGGCTTCGTCCCGGGTTTCGGTTGGGATTGAGCAGGCAGGTTTCCGAGGCCAGGACCCCGCCCCGGCCGTCCACGTCGATGGCGCCTCCCTCCAGCACCAGCCCGGGCCGGAAACGAGGCATGTCCAACAACGGGGCCAGCCGGCTCGGGACGTCTCCGTCCATCGCCAATTCCGGGTATCGGCCTCCCCAGGCGTTGAAGCGCCACTGGTTGAAGCCGGCAGCAGCCTGTTCGCCGCCGGATCGAATCAGAAAGTTGGGACCGTAGTCCCGGATCCACGCGTCGCCCGTAGCGATCCGGTGGAATCGAACCCGCCGCCGCGCGGCCGGGTCCAAACGGCCGCGGACTTCCTCCACCTGCTTCCGGTGGTCCACCAGCAGGTCGATTCTCTCTCCGGACGCCAGGAGCCGCATCATCTCCAGGAAGAGCGCCTGGATTCGCCTCACGCGTCCGGGCCACGTCTCCCGGTTCGTGGGCCAGGCCAGCCAGGTGGATTCGTGGGGATGCCACTCGGGAGGCATGAAGTAGCCGAGTTTTTGAGGAGTCGGCGCGCCGGTTCCGGACGCCATCTCAGAGGTCCGGCAAGTCCGGCTTGGAACCCCACCGCGACAGGAGGCCGTCATAGCTCTCGATCCGGCGATCCCGGAGAAACGGCCAGGTTCTGCGGGTGGCCTCCACCTCCGGCAGCCGGCATTCCACGACCATGACCTGGCCGCGGTCATCCGATGCGCGGGCCAGAACCCTTCCCCAGGGGTCGCAGACGAAGGAGCGTCCCCAGAACCCGATGGCGCCCTCGTCGCCCACCCGGTTGACCGCCGCCACAAAGACCCCGTTGGCGATGGCGTGCGCGCGTTGAACGGTCTCCCAGGCGTCCTGTTGCTCCCGCCGCTCCCGGGGCGAGTCGTCCCGGAACCAGCCGATGGCGCTGGGGTAGAGGAGCAACCGGGCGCCGGCCAAGGCTGTCGCCCGGGCGGCTTCGGGGAACCACTGGTCCCAGCAGATGAGCACGCCGACAGACCCGTGAGGAGTGGCATGAGCCTGGAAGCCCAGGTCCCCCGGGGTGAAATAGAACTTCTCGTAGTAGAAGGGGTCGTCCGGGATATGCATCTTGCGGTACAGCCCCAAGGATCGGCCGCCGGCGTCCAGGATCAGGGCCGTGTTGTGGTAGAGGCCGGGAGCGCGCCGCTCGAAGAGGGGAGCGACGAGCACCACGCCGAGTTCCCGGGCCAGCACCGACAGCCGACGGGACGCCGGTCCCGGGATCGGCTCCGCCCAGTCGAAGAACGCCGGGTCCTCCCGCTGGCAGAAGTAGGGGTACTGGAAGAGTTCCTGCAGGCAGACGACGTGGGCTCCACCGGCGGCCGCTTCCCGCGCTCCGTCCAGTGCCCGCTGCAGGTTCTCCTCCGGATCGGGAGTGCAGCGGCTCTGGACCAGACCCAGACGAAGCACACCCCGTACGAAGGGCTCGGTGCCGTCTGCGTCGAGCTTGGAAACGGTCATCTTGAGATTCCTCTGGTCGGTCCGCCGGGGCCTGATACGATAATAGGATCGAACGGAGGCGGATAGATGGATTCTCTTCAGGATTGGCTCAAACCTCAACTCATCTGGTTCGGGCTGGGGGTCGTTCTGCTGCTCCTGGAGTTCGCCAATCCGGGAGTGGTTCTCATCTTCTTCGCTTTGGGCGCCTGGCTGGTGGCCCTGCTCTGCATGACGGTGGAGATCTCCCTGAACCTGCAGTTGGGAGGGTTCGTGGTTTCGTCCGTCGTGCTGCTGCTGGTCTTCCGAAACCGGATCAAGGGGAGGATCGAGCGCCCTCGACCGGCGGCCGGCGGCGGCGAGTCCGACGAATTCGTGGGCGGACGCGCGCTGGTGACCCGCGAGATCCGGTCCGGCCGCTCCGGCCGCGTCGATTACCGGGGCACCACGTGGGAAGCCGAGTCCGGGGAGAGGATTCCCGCAGGCGCTGCGGTCGAGATCCTGGACAAGGAAAACCTGACGCTGACAGTGAAGAAGATCTGATTTCATCGGCATGGGACATGCCGGGAGGTGACCATGGTGGACTTCAGCACGGTTGTTCTGATCGCCCTGATCTTGTTGGCGCTGATCGCGTTCTTCAAGACCATCCGGATCGTTCCCCAGAGGTCCGCCTTCATCGTGGAGCGCCTGGGCAAGTACCGGGCCACGTTGGAGGCCGGGTTCCATGTCCTGACGCCGTTCGTGGACAAGGTCGCCTACCGGCATACGCTCAAGGAGCAGGCGGTGGACGTTCCGCCTCAGACCTGCATCACGCAGGACAACATCTCGGTAGTGGTGGACGGCATTCTCTATCTGCAGGTGATCGATCCCGGCAAGGCCTCCTACGGAATCAATAACTATCAGTTCGCGTCCACGCAGTTGGCCCAGACCACCATGAGGAGCGTCATCGGCCGGCTGGAGCTGGACCGCACCTTCGAGGAGCGGGAGACCATCAACTCGGAGATCGTCGACGCCGTGGACAAGGCGTCCGATCCCTGGGGCGTGAAGGTGACCCGCTACGAGGTCAAGAACATCGTTCCTCCGCAGAGCATCAAGGACGCCATGGAGAAGCAGATGCGGGCCGAGCGGGAGAAGCGGGCCGTCGTGGCGCAGTCGGAAGGTGAGAAACAGGCGAAGATCAACGTCGCCGAGGGGGACAAGCAGGAGTTGATCAAGCGCTCGGAGGGGGAGAAGCAACGCCGGATCAACGAGGCCGTGGGACAGGCCACGGAGATTGAGAAGGTGGCCGAGGCGACGGCCAAGGGGATCCGGGAAATCGCCTCCGCCATCAATGAGCAGGGCGGTCAGGATGCCGTCAACCTGCGGGTCGCGGAGCAGTACATCAAGCAGTTCGGCAACCTGGCGCGGACCAACAATTCCCTGATCATTCCCACCAACCTGTCCGACATGGCCGGCATGATCGCCTCGGCCATGACGGTGGTTCAGCAGGCTCGCAGGGACGACGGGACCGGCCCGGCCGGCCGTTGACGGCCCCGGACCAGGCTGCTATGATCCGCACCCGTTCCAACGGCGCCCGCCACAGGCCCATGCGCAGACTCCAAGCCGTCAAGATCCGCGTGCGTGAGCTGAAGATGGTGGGTCGCGCCCTGCTCTCGCAGAGTCACCCGATTCTGGCGCACATCATCCCCATGCGGCGTTGCAATCTCTCCTGCTCCTACTGCAACGAGTACGATGACTTTTCCCCGCCCATCCCCACCGAAACGATGCTGGAGCGGATCGATCAACTGGCCCGCCTGGGGACCTCCATCGTCACCATCAGCGGCGGCGAGCCTTTGATGCATCGGGAGTTGGAGGCCATCATCACCCGGATCCGGGACCGCAACATGATCGCCGGTCTCATCACCAACGGATACCTCCTGGCGCGCAAGAGGATCCGGTCCCTGAATCGCGCCGGGCTGGAGCATCTGCAGATCAGCATCGACAACGTGAAGCCCGACAAGAACTCCATGAAGAGCCTGAAGGTGCTGGACAAGAAGCTCCTCTACCTGTCGGAATTGGCGGAGTTCCAGGTCAACATCAATACGGTTCTGGGTTCCGGTGTGAATCATCCCGAAGATGCCCTGGTCATCGCGCGCCGGGCCGTTGCGCTGGGGTTCACTTGCACCGTCGGCGTCATCCATGACGGGCATGGCGGGCTCAAGCCCCTCAGCTCCGAGGAGGTGCGCATCTTCCACCAGGTCAAGAGCATGGCGAAGAGGGGCTATTCTCGTCTGAACCGGGCCTTTCAGGAGAACCTGGCTGCCGGCCGGCCCAACGACTGGCGCTGCCGGGCGGGGTCCCGGTACCTGTATGTCTGCGAAGACGGACTCGTGCACTACTGTTCCCAGCAACGCGGCTATCCGGGGATTCCTCTGGCGGAATACACTCTGGCGGATATCCGGCGGGAGCACCGGACCCCGAAAAGTTGCGCTCCGTACTGCACCGTCTCGTGTGTCCACCAAGCCTCCCTGGTCGACGAGTGGCGGGCTCCCCAGGGGCTCGAAATCCTCCCGGAATCGGGGGCGTAGGTTGCGGTTGGAACGGCGGGGAGCCGGCGGTGAGCCGGCGGTGAGCGCCGCCCCATGACCCGCCGCGCCCGAAAGGCGGATTCATGAGTTCTCGTCCACTGGTCGTTGGGTTGTCCGGCGCCTCGGCGCCCATCTACGGGATTCGGCTGCTGGAGCTTCTGAGCGCCGTCCCGGAGGTGGAGACTCACCTGGTCTACACCCGGACCGTGCCCAGGACCGTCGAGCTGGAAACCGGCTACGATCTGGACCAGGTGCGGAATCTGGCTGACGTGGTCCATGAACCGGGCGACATGGCGGCCGCGATTTCCAGCGGTTCCTTCAAGACCCGGGGCATGATCGTCGCCCCCTGCTCAATCCATACCGTCTCCTGCCTGGCCAATTCCATTACCAAGGACCTCCTGACCCGGGCGGCGGACGTGACCCTGAAGGAGAGAAGGCCGCTGGTGCTGCTGGTGCGCGAGTCTCCTTTGCACCTGGGCCATCTCCGGCGGCTGGTGGAAGTGGCGGAGCTGGGAGCCGTGGTCGCCCCGCCCATCCCCTCCTTCTACCATCATCCCGGCAGTCTCCAGGATCTGGTGGACCACAGCCTGGGGCGGGCCCTGGATGTCTTCGACATCTCCGTCAAGGGAATGAAGCGCTGGTCCACGCCGTCGAGTTCACTCGTTCGCCGCGGAGAGTGATACTATCAGCTCATGAGAGAGGTCCTGGCGAGTCTGGATACGGTGCCCAATGCGGCGCTGCCCACGCGTTTCGGACCGTTCCGGATCTACGGGTTCGAAAGCGAGGAAGACGACGAACAGTTGGTGGCGCTGGTCCGCCGGCCCTTGAGTGACCAGAGGCCCACCCTGGTGCGGATCCACTCGCAGTGCGTGACCGGCGACATCTTCCACTCGCTCCGTTGCGATTGCGGGGAACAGTTGGAACAGGCCCTTCAGCGGATCGCCGAGGCCGGCAGCGGCGTCCTGCTCTATCAGTTTCAGGAAGGCCGGGGAATCGGCCTCATCAACAAGCTGCACGCGTACCAGTTCCAGGATCAGGGAGTCGACACGGTGGAGGCCAACGCCCGGCTGGGTTTCGAGGCGGACCTGCGCTGCTATCGTTTCTGCGCGTTGGTGCTTCTCCGGTTGGGGATCTCCAGGATTCGCCTCATGTCCAACAACCCCGAAAAGATTCGCGGCCTGGAGGCCGAAGGGCTCCAGGTGGTGGAACGGGTTCCCCTGGTCGTGGAGCCCTCACCGGTCTCGCAGGAATACCTGAAGACCAAGAGGGAAAAGCTCGGGCACCTGTTGTAGCGAGAGATCGTCACGCGCTCGGCGATCGGGGTCCCGGCGCCGCCTTCCGGTTTCCTACTCCGCTTCTTCTCTTTCCGCCAGAATGTCGCGGGCCTTGGAAACGTGGATGTGCTCCGGATAATCCTGCACGTAGGCCGCGAGGACCTTCTCGGCTTGATCCCGGTTCCCTGAGTGGTAGTGGATCTGGCCCCTCAGGAAAGTACTGTCGGCGATGTAGTCGCTCCCGGGGAAGCTGGATTGCAGGGAATCGAGTTCCACGAGCGCCAATTCCTCGTTCCCCTGGGAGGCCAGGCTCAGAGCCAGGTAGTAGTAGCTCAAGTCGGCCTTCCCCGAGCTGTTCTCAGGATCCAGCTCGATGACTCGGCGCAGCCGTTCGATGGCGGCGGAGAAATCCCCGCGTTCGATGTATTCCTCGGCCAGGCGGTATTGGACATCGATGGAATCGGGTTCCCGACTCGCCGTTCGCAACAGGCTGACGAAGGAGTCCGGGCCGCCTGCCGCGGCCGCCACGCGCTGCCGAAACGCTTCCGCGGGGACGAAACCCGAGATCCGCTCCATCTCCTGACCGTCGCCGTCGAGCAGGAGCAGACCCGGATAGCCGGTGATGTTGAACCTCTCCTGGAGTTGCCGGCCCTCACGGTCCGTTTCGGCGTTGAGCTTGAGCCAGACGTAGCTGTCGGACATCTCGTCGATCACCGTCTGGTCGGTGAAGGTCTCCGCTTCCATCTTCTTGCAGTATCCGCACCAATCCGTATAGAGGTACGCCAGGACGAGCTTGCCTTCCTGCTGGGCCTGCTTCAGGGCCTGTTGATAGCTCTGAATCCAGGGGAGCCGGCCGGGCAGGGACCGGTAGAGTGAGAACCCCACCAGCAGCACCAGGCAAAGTCCCAGAGTCGCGAGCAGAACGCTGGTGTCTTTTCGCATCAGGGTTGCTCCAACGTCACGTCATCCGAGGTTCGCGCGATCCCGTCGGGTCCCGCCGAACGGAGATCGTAGTCCTTGGCCGACAGGGTCCGATAAATGTACTGGTTGAACCAGCCATCCAGCTCGGCGGTGGGCTGCATGTACTCCGGGGTCAGGTGGTCCATGAGGTCACGGTAGCTCCCGGCCGGCGGCAGCTCCCCGCGTTCCATGCGGTAACGGCTGATGGCAGAGTCGATCAGCTTCAGGTCTGAACGCGTGCGCAGCGACCTCTGCTCGTCCAACGCCGCCAGGATGTTCTCCACTTTTTCCCATCGCCGGTCGCCCAGCCGGATCTCTTCGACGACCCACGCGCGGTCTTTTCGTTTGAGCTTGACGGCGGTCTTGAGGGTCACCTCGGCGACGGCGTGGCTCCCGGTCCGTCGCAGCTTGTCGACCCGGACCTGCCCCTTGCCGAGCCGGGCCTGATCCATGTTGCTCAGGCCGTCCACGATCTGCCTCTCCAGGCTCTTGCCGCAAGCCAGGAGAGGCAGGAAGAGCACTACCGCGAGTATCCGCTTCACATTCTTCATGTTAGCAGCGCGCCGCGACTCTCGCTATGCACCCGGCGTGTCCTGCCGTACCGGAGTGGTAGATTGACCGGATGCCGCTGCGGTTGGAAGTGCCGGTTCAGTACGTGAAGGGAGTGGGGCCGGCCCGGGCCGCCATGCTGCAGAAAGTCCAGATCGCCACCGTCGAGGATCTCCTCAACTACAAGCCGTTTCGCTACGAGGACCGGTCCAGTTTCCGGCTCATGAACCAGCTACGGGTCGGAGAGGACGCCCTGGTGGAGGGTGAGATCGCCGTTTGCGGGAACTACTCCACCCCGATGAAGAAGGTCCGGATCTTCGAAATGGTGGTGGAGGACCGTTCGGGAGCGCTCGCGGTCAAGTTCTTCAACCAACCCTACCTCCAACACGTCCTCCGCAACGGACAGCGGCTGATTCTCTATGGCCAGGTTCGCCGCGACGACTACACTCTCCGCCCGGTGCTCCAGAACCCGGAATGGGAGCTCGTGGTCTCCTCGCCGAGTCCGACGAGGAGACCA
>JAPOYZ010000074.1 GCA_026706325.1 Candidatus Aminicenantota bacterium | reverse complement strand
CCCAGGAAGGCTCCGCTCTTGGCCGTAACGGTCAGAACCCCGGGGGTGGATCTGAAGGGACTCTCGGGAGCCACCAATTCGGGGGGCACGTGCCCCCCCTCCACCAGCAGTTCCTCTCCCGCATCCGGGACCTCCAATCGTACGGCGCCGGCATACCCCCGCCTGTCGATCCTGACTTCGATCCATGCGGTGCCGTTTCGAGAGGCATTCAAGTACGGAGTCAGCAAGCTGATTGTGAAATCGCCCCCGCCTCGCCACGCCGATAGCCGGTAAGCGTAATCGGAACCGCCGCGCCCTACCAGGTCCTCCACGGTGACGGTCACTTCCCGCGCCCCATCGGGGACCTTGAATTTCAGGTGGGGATCGCGGCTGACGGCGCCGTGGGTCCGGAACGAGTCATTCCTCAAGGGCACCCGATCGCCTCCCGAGGCCAGTATCTTCCCCTCGGAATCCAGGACCGAAACCCGACCGAAGAGGCGTGTCGTGCCCAACCGCGAACCTGCCAGATGAACCGACCACTCCTCTCCCGGTGCAACCTGGAGACGATAGCGGTCGACTTCGCCGGGCGCCGAGATTCGCCCGTTGACCACCGTTGAGGGCTCCAGCACTTCCGACGGCTGGTCTTCCCGTTCCAGTCGCTCGGGAAGGTCGCCCACGACGAAGGGCAGCGGAAGCGCGCCCGGCGCTCCGGGAACCTGCAGCATTACGTAGTCCTGGTCCACTCCCGACAGGTCCAGAGGGATCTCCCGGGGACCGGCGCCGTGTCCCCCCGACATTTCGACCCGGACTCTGTCGCCTCTTTGCCAACCCAGGGGGAAGACTCCCTCGGCGTAGTCGAAGGCGCCGATCTTGAGGCGATAGAATTTCTGGTCCTGGCGGCTGAACCTGG
Source organism: Candidatus Aminicenantota bacterium (assembly GCA_026706325.1). GTDB lineage: Bacteria > Acidobacteriota > UBA6911 > RPQK01 > JAJDTT01 > JAJDTT01. Next base: position 17,642 of record JAPOYZ010000074.1, on the reverse strand, counting down.
CGTCGTGGACCACCGCATAGTAATCACCCTCGGGCAGCTTCAGGTCGAGGCGTGAATCGACGCCGATCCCGGCAGCGTCATCGTTTCTGGCGACCTGTTTCCCCTTGGAATCGAGCACCAGCAGCACAGGGTCCAGGGCCGAAGCGATCCGGCGGCTCTCCACCTCAAGGACGACCCTCTTCCCTTCCCGGGCACGGAACCGATAGACGTCGCGGTCCGGTCCCTCCAAGGTCCCATTCACCGTCGCCGGGACCGGCACGGTCTGGCTTCCCGAGGGAGTGTCGTTGGACCCTCCCTTCTGCTCGTTGACTTCGGGAAAATCGCCCACCGAAAAGAGCAGGACGTTGGAAAGTCCCCGGTCGCTGCGGACGCGAATGGGGTAAAGGCCGGAGGCCGCGTCTTTTCGGACCTCCACCAGAAAGGCCGCCGACTTTACGTCTTCGGCCGGGGTGCCCGGGGCCTGCGCCGCCAGCGGAGTGAAACTGCCCGGAAGCGATGAGAGGACCTCCAGATTCCCGCCCAGTGCCGTTCCCGACAGAGTCAGGGTCACGGCCGACCCTTTTTGAGCGCCGGGCGGATGCATCTGTTTCAACAGCGGGGCGTCAGCCAGCAGAAGGGACCCGCTGAGCAGGGACAGCAACACGGTTACACGACCGGCTCGATGTCCTGTTCGCTGGAAGGGACCAGATTCGTTCATGGGTGCGTCCATGGAATTGGCGTACCGTCGGTTAACGCTCAGTTTACACCCGCCCAGTGTCAGATTCCTGGGCTACCTGGACGAGACCAGCGTCCCCTGGATCGGCACCGGGATGAACTCGGAAACGATCCGTCCCGAGTCCAACTCGCAGATTCTCACGTTGCCGTCAAATCCACCCATAGCCAGCCGGGCGCCAGCCGGATGAAAGGCCACGGCGTAGACGCCTTGGTGGCCGGCGTCGCAAGCTCCCGTCGCCGCTCCGCTCTCCACGTCGTACAGGGAAACCCGGCTGGAGGCTCCGGATACGGCCAGCGTCCTGCCGTCCGGGCTGAAGGCCAGATCGAAGATCTCGCCGTCATGCTTCTCCAACTCATGGAGCAGGTTCGTGCTGTCTGCGATCAACATCTTGGCGGCCTTGTCCACCCGGTAGAGAAACGGCGTCCGGTCCTCACCACCGATGGCGACGGTCTCGCGGCTGGGATGCCGGGCTATGGCCGTCAACTCTCCCTTCAGCAGATTGACGTTCTCGATGAAGGCCCCGCTGGTGGCGTCCACCAGCTTGGCCGCCCGGTCCCGCCCCACCGATATGATCCGTCTACCGTCCACCCCGAAAACGGTCCCCAGGACCCAGTTCTCGTGATGACTCATCTTCAGCAACTCTTCGCCCGTGGCCACTTCCACGATCCGGACCGTGTGATCGGCGCAGCCGAAGGCCACCCGGGTCCCGTCCGGAGAAAGCGACGCCCCGAAGAGGGTGTCGTGGCAACTCCGTACCGCTCTGAGGAGACGTCCGGAATCCACGTCCCAGAATTGCACTTCTCCGAAGCTGGCAGGCCTGCCCCCGGCCGCCATGAGGGTCTTGCCGTCAGCGGTGAAGCCCAGGGACTGGATCCGGTCCGCGGTCCCCACCAGCCTGGCGTCGGGTTCCGAGTCCGAATCCCGGTGCAGCAGCACTTCCCGGTAGCCCGAGACTGCCAGGGTGCTTCCATCCGGAGAGTAGGCCAAAGCGGTGATGACAGGCGGCTGCCGGTAAACGGGCGGCTTCCCGCCGGCCAGCCGGGTCGCCATTTCCGAGGAGTCGTCCCGGGCCCCCGACGCGATCCATTTACGGAACAGCTCGATATCGGAAGCCTCCAGGGGCGGCTGTCCCAGCGGCATTCGAGGCTCCCTGTCCCCGGTGAGATGCGCCAGGAGAAGGCTCCTTTCCGGGGCGCCCTCGACGAAGGAGGATCCATGCTGGCCCCCGGTCCGGAGATTCTCGAAATTGGTGACGTCCAGTCCACCCTGACGGCTGGTGGGCTGGTGGCAACCCTGGCAACTGCGCTGCAGGACGGGCTGGATGTCCTGGGAGTAGCTCACCGCCCCGGTGGCCTTCGCCTCTCCCTCAGCCGCTCCATAAAGACCGGATACGGAAAAGACGGCAATACCCAGAAAGGCAATCAAGAGAGTCATTTCGCCCGTTCCGCCATCATAGGATGCGGATTGCGCAAGGGTCAAGAATGGCCGGCGGCGGTTTTCTTACCGCCGAACTGGAGCGGCGACTTTCCTGTCGCCGGGAAGGGGGGTTAGGGGGACGGAGTCCCCCTTTACGCTTTCCACCCAGCGTATCGCTTGGCAGCAGGGAAGAAGTGGTGACTAACAGTCCCCCTCCAGTGGGCGGTAGGAAAACCGCTCCCACGGGCGACAAGAAAGTTGCCTCCTCATTCCAAATGAAGAGTGCAGAAAGGTGCGAAATTGACGCCTACCGGGGGTCCGCAGGGAGATACTCTCTTTCCTGTTTTGCCTCTCCTCGCTACTCGGCGGGCGGAGCGCTCTTCTCGGGGTTGAGGACCCCCATCACATAGCGCTCGGGGTTCAGGTATTTCCGCAGCGTGTCCCGCATGCGGTCCGAGGTGACGCTCTCGACCAGGGGTTGGTAGTCCAGGATGAGGCGGGGGTCGGTGCCGTAACGGTAATGACCGGCCAATCCGTTCAGCCAGAAGCCGTTCCGTTTCAGGGACACTTCCCGGGATCGGACCTGGCCTTCCCGGACCTTGACCAGGATCTCTTCGTCCACGCCCTGCTCGCGGATCTTCTCGATCTCGTCCATGGCGGCCTTCACCAGTTGATCCACGTTCTCGGGGGCACAGCCGAAGGAGATGGTGAAGGTGTAGGACTCGGTGGGCCGGCGGCGCATCCGGCTCCGCACCCGGACGCCGTAGGTCCCTCCCATATCCTCCCGGAGCACTTCCCGCAGGCGGATGCTCAAGACCCGGGCCAGGGACGTGAGGTCGTGCCGGCTCTGGCGGCTCCAGGAGGCTTCGCCCAAATACTGGATATGAATCCGGCTCTTGGGCTCGAGCCCCTTGTTCACTTCGAAACGGACCGATTCCTTCGGGGACTGGACGCCAACGTCCTTCCAGGCCTCCTCGCGCCGGCTGGTGGGCAGACCGCCCAGATAGGTGAGGAGAGGGTGAAGAGCGGCCCCGCCTTCGAGGACGAAGGGCGTTTTGCAAGGGTTCCCCACCAGGACGAAGGTGAAGTCGGCGGCGTCCTGAAACCGCTCCCGGTAGATCTCAAGCGCCTTCTGAGGATCCATGCGGCCCAGGCTCTCCTCGGTGGGCGGCCGGCGCCGGAGATGGTTTTGGCTCAACACTTCCTGGAGCCGGTCGCCGAAGACGGCCTGGGGCATGACCAGGCGGTTGCGCACCGATTCCAGTGCATTGGCTTTCCACGCGGCGATGGCATCCGGGTCAAGGCGGGGAGCGGTCATACGAAGGTAGATCAACTGCAGCATGGTCTCCAGATCCTGAGGAGACGCCCGTCCGCGCACCGTTTCCTCCAGTTCGAAGATGGACGTGGAGACCCGGACCACCTTGCCGGCCAGGGTCTTTTCCAGCTCAACCGCGCTGAACCCTCCCGCTCCGCTCGTCCCGACCACCGAATCGGCGTACAGGGCCGACGGGTAGTCCTGGTCGGAGGCCAGGGAATGGCCTCCCGGGCTGAATCCGGAGAGCAGGATCTCGTCGTTCTTGAAGTCGGTGGGCTTCAGGATCACCCGAACCCCATTGGAGAGCTTCCAGACGGTGACCCCCAGTTCCGGGATCCGGGATTCCCCGGCAATGCTGCCGGTCGCGGGTGGTTCCGGCACCAGAGGTCCCGCCTTGGCCTGGTCCTGGTAGGCCTCGACCTTCCGGTCGCCGCCGTCCATCAGGGCCAGAAGCGCCTCCTCGTCCGGAACCTGGGTCCCTTCCAGGGCGGTGACGGTGACGACCCGGCTTCCGGGGCGTCCCCACTCCCGGGCGACGGCGTTCAGGTCGGCGGCGGCGATGCCGGGAAGCAGCTCCTTGAGCAGCTCCAGCTCATAGTCGATCCCGGGCATTCCCTCACCCACCAGGAAGTGCCGCAGGATCTCCGAGGTGTAGCGCCGCGACCGGACCTTGTCCTTCTCCCGGGCGGCGGTCTCGTAGCCGCGCAGCATCTCCTTCTTGGCCCGCTCCAGCTCCGAGGGTTGGAAACCATGAACCGTGGCCCGCTCTACCTCGGTGAGGAGGGTCTCCATGCTCTCGGCGATCCGGTCCTGCTTGGCCATGGCGGCCTGGACCAGGATGTCGGCGGACCGGACCATGGACCGAACGGTCTGGGACATGGAAAAGCGAAACGGAGCGGTGGCGGTGCGCCGTTTCTCTTCCAGGCGGGCGTTGAGCATGGCGTGAAACAGCCGCTCGATCACCATCTGCCGGTAGGCGGCCCGGCTGTTCTGGGGCAGCGCGGGCAGCTTCTTGAGGAGAGAGACGGAGGTGCCGGGAACCTCCGGGTCGGTGACGATGCTGACCAGGGTCTCTGCGTGGGGCGGAACCGGGTGCAGCGCCCGGCGGCGGGGATTCTCAGGTCCCTTGAGGTCGCTGAAACGCTCTCGAATCGCCTTTTCCACCTGTTTTCCGTCGAAGTCGCCCACCGCGATGACCGCCATCAGGCCGGGCCGGTACCAGTCTCGATAAAAACGCTTCAGGTCGTCGGGCCGGGCCGCCTTCAGGACCTCCTCGGTGCCGATGGGGAGGCGTTGTGCGTACCGCGACCCCTTGAAGATGACCGGAAACTGCTGGTCGCGGATACGGGTCTGGGCTCCCAGGCTGGCGCGTCTCTCCTCCAGGACCACGCCCCTTTCCTTCTCCACCTCCTCCGGATCCAGAACGATCCCCCGCGCCCATTCATGGAGAATCAGAAAGGCCTTCTCCATGTACTCGGGATTGTCCGTGGGGACCTCCAGCATGTAGACCGTCTCGTCAAACGAGGTGTATGCGTTGACGTCGGGACCGAAACGCATCCCGATGGTCTCCAGGTAGTCCACGATCTCCTGCTTCCGGAACCGGCGCGTCCCGTTGAAGGCCATATGCTCCAGGAAGTGGGCCAGACCCTGCTGGTCGTCGTCCTCCTGCATGGACCCGGCATTGACCGCCAGCCAGAGGGCCATCCGCTTCTCCGGCTGCCGGTGGACCCGGACAAAGTAGCTGAGGCCGTTGTCCAGCCGGCCCATGGTGACGGCCGGGTCCAGGGGCAGCGCGTCGGAGGCGGGTGATTGGTGCGATTCCAGTGCCGGAACGGCGGCGGACCCCAGGCCTCCCGCCAGCAGCCAGAATGCCAAAGTCCAGACGATGCGCCGCGGCCTGCAGATCATGGGAATCCTCCTCCTTGGCAACCCTTCAAACGTCCGTCGAGACGTAAAGATCCAAATCGGCACTCTCGGCGCCGATGCGGAACCGGTCCGGGAACCGGGCGGTCCTCCGGAAGCCCGATTCACGGGCCAACTTCACCTTGGCCTCGTCGCAGGAGGCAAAGCGAGCCTCCACTATCCGGATGCCTCCTTGTCCGGCCTGGTTCACAACAGCCGCCAGCAACTCCTGTCCCTGATCCAGAAACTCGGGCCGGATCAGGAAATCGAGACGCCCCACGTGCTGCTGGAAGGGAGCAGGTTCGGGAAGGAGCGCGGCCAGCCCCACGATCCGCTTGCGGCTCGTCTCCAGCACCTGCACCGATCCCCCGGGCCGCTCTGCCCGGAGCATGAGCGCGGGGAAGATGGAAAAATACCGGAGCTTCTTCAGGGAGGGATGAGTGATGAGGCCTTCCTGGTAATCCTGCACCAGCCAGGGATGAGGGGCGGCGTACAGGGCCGCGACCCTCGAAACGTCTGACCAGACAGCGGGCCGGACGGCGGCCGGCCCGGTGCGGGCAAACAGCCTCCGTTCGAATCCCTTCTCCCCGGCGCCGGGACTGAGGCGCCGCATCACGTGTCCGCTGTAATCTCGAAACCCGTATTTCTCGTAGACGTGATGGGCGATGGGATTCCCGGTGCCCAGCAGCATGCAGACTCCGCCCCGGTCCTGGAACCACTGGACCGCCAGTCGGGTCAGGTGCGAGCTGATTCCCTTCCCCCGCTGGGCCGGATCGGTGAAGACCCAGCCGAGGCTCCCCACCTCCGGGCTGTCCCGGGAGACCTGGCATCCCACGTCCCCGGCGATCCTCCCGTCGAGGCGCCCCAGGAAGAGGGGGTCGAATCCGGTTGCGGCGAATCGCCCCTGGAGGCACCGCTTCAGGTACTCGGACTCGGCCACCGAGGCCCACGAGTCCAGGGTCTCCACCTGGATCGCGAACCGGGTGATCTCCTCGGCCAGGGAGGCGGGAACCTGGGGTCCCGGCTCGAAGTACTCGACCGATAGGGTCTCACCGCTCTTCAGCTTGACACTGGGGATGGACTTCACGAATCCCTCCGGGCGGACACAGCGGCTCCAACGGGCTGGAATCCGGGACCGTCAGCGCTACTTCCCGGGCGGAAGCCAGCGGACGACCCCCATGTGGTAGCGCCGGTGCTCACCGATTCCGTCACTGTAGTAGGCCGTCACCAACATCTCGTCCGCCAACTGCACCGTCGCGGGATAACCGCCGTCTCCGGTTCCCTCCAGATGGACCAGTTGGTCGGGGGGACCCCAGGTCCTGCCGTCATCGGAGCTGACGCGGTAGCCGACTCCCTTGCGGCTGGCCTCCCGGATCCCGTAAGTCAGGATCACCCGCCCGTCGTAGAGTTGAACCAGATGCGCGGGGTGGTGGCGCGGAGGCGTCAGCGTTCCTCCAGGGGTCCAGCTCCTGGCCTCGTCGTCCGAACTGAAAAGCTCCAGGTGGCCGTCTCCACGAGTCCGGATGGCCGCCAGCCAGCGGCCGCTCTTGAGGCGGATCAGGGCCGTTTCGTTGAAGTCGTCCTCGGCGATGACGGCATTCTCCGTCCAGGTCCGCCCGTCGTCGAGGCTGAAGAGCACGTAGGCCGTCGAACCGCGCGGGATATTGGGCAGTCTCCAGGAGTAGCCGGGAGCCACCAGGACGTTCCCCGGAGCCTGAACGATGTCTCCAAAGGGGATGAGGTTTTGGACGCCGTCAGGAAGGGTCACGCCGGGACTCTGCTCCCAGGTCCTGCCACCGTCGCTGGAGCGGCACACCAGGGACGGGAGTATCCGCTCCCGGAAGCCTGCTCCTCCCCAGCCGGAGGCCAACACCACCACCGACCCGTCATGGGCCGCGCCGGCAGCCACGTTCATGCGGTTCGACCCGTCCTCGTGGGGGGCCACGACGCCCCCGAGCTCCCACTTGCGGCCGCCGTCGGTGCTGACCCACGATTCCACGTCACCTTCTCCCAGGCCGTGATGGGGCTGGTTGAAGATTGTGGCGGTCAGCGTCCCGTCCTTGAGCAGCGTCAGGTTGGGCCAGGCGCAGACGTCGTCCACCGCCACGTACCGCTCCAGAGGTCCGGCCGGCAGAAGGGTGGACATACCAATGACCAGGATGCAGATCAGGAGGATTCGGCTCACGATGGACCTCGCTCTCGGTTCAATGTCCTCCGGCCTCAGCCGGAGACAGGGGCGAACGGAATGGGAATGGGGACCCGGACTCTCGATCATTGGTAGGCGATGTTGCCGTCGGGCTCAATGACAAAGGGCCGATGCCATTTCTTGAGCGGATTGCCGGCGAAGGCCTTCTCGTTGAGCTCGATACCCAGGCCCGGATCCTGAGGCAGCTCCAGGTAGCCCCCGTCCCGTTTCATGGGCTCCAGGATCAGGTTGCGCATGGGACCCTGGCTGTCGTCCCGGTACTCCAGAATGATGAAATTGGGCGTGGACGCGGCAAAGTGGGTCGACACGGCCGTGGAGACGGGACCCAACGGGCTGTGCGGGGCGATGGTCAGATATTCGGCCTCGGCCATGGCGGCGATCTTCTTGGACTCCATGAGCCCGCCGCACAACAGCAGGTCCGGCTGCAGTATGTCGGCGGCTTCGGCCGCGATCACGTCCCTGAACTCGTACTTGGTGTAGAGCATCTCCCCGGTGGCGATGGGAACGGGGATCTTCCGGTGCAGCCTCCCCATGGCCTCGATATTCTCGGGCCGGAGCGGCTCCTCGAAGAACATGGGGTGGTAGGGCTCGACCGCCTGGGCCATCTGGAGGGCGCGGACCGGCTCGAAGATCCGGGCGTGGGGATCGAGGCCCACGTCCATGTCGTCGCCGACGGCCTTGCGCACCGCCGCCAGCCTCGCCGCCGTCCCCCGGAGCACCTGGTCCCAGGGCAGCTTCTCGGCGTTGGGCGGGTGCGGAGCCATCTTGACGGCCGTGAACCCCAGGTCCTGGGCCCGCTTGGCCGAGTCGGCCACCTCGCGGGGGGTGCTCCCGCTGACGCCCAGGTAGACCCGGACCCGATCCCGGCAGCGGCCACCGATCAGTTCATAGACGGGAACCCCCAGCGCCTTGCCCTTCAGGTCCCAACAGGCGATCTCGATGCCGCTGATGGCGGCATTCAGGATGGAGCCCCCGGGGAATCGGGATCCGTTGTACAGGAGACGCCAGATGTACTCGATCCGGGTCGGATCCAGCCCCAGGATCCAGTCCTTGAAGTAGTGGACCGCCTCCTCCACCGCATGGTCGGGACCGACGCGGTAAGCCTCGCCGATCCCATGCAGATGCTCGTCGGTGAGGATCTTGACGAAGACGTGGTTGCCGTCCCCCAGGTTCACGCCGAAGGTCTGGACGTCGATGATCTTCATGGTCTTCCTCGGTTACAGCTTACGGATGGAGTCGCCGACCCGGATCTGCCCCGCCTCCGACATGAAGACGAAGCATCCTCGCAGCCGGACATCCCTGGCCCGGCATCGGATCCCGGTGGGAAATTGTACATCAAATATTCCAAGGCTCGTTGCAGTTGCAACAGAAAAATCCATCTGATTGTGTCAGAGGTCTTTTCGCCGGACGGACTCTTCCGGACTTTCGCCACAGGCGAATAGGACGGGTGGCAAGAGCACCCGATAAATCCAAATTCTTGATTGTTTGCCTTTTTTGGCCTCTTGGCAATCCACATTTATGGATTCTCGCGGTTGCTCGCGACTACTGTCCGGTTGACATAAGTACGAAGCTGACTGCACTTAGTACGCTTCTAGAGCAAAATGGCACCAATCTTGCTATACTTCAGGGCAAGGTTTAGGACACTGCTAGTAACCTAGCAATTTCTCTTCCAACTGCCCGTGGTAATAATCGCCACGGCACTCGACCGGGGCTGCATCCCCACGAACTGCGTTGCTCCTCGGTCACATACGGTTGAGTACGTTCCCTCCTTACGTCTTGTCCGGCGGGATGCAGCCCCAGTCTCGGTGCTACACGCGACTTTCACCACGGACAGAAAAAACAGGGAAAAAACCGGCTGGTTTTGACTGAGTTTTTCTAAAAGCGTGATCTTGCCATCCAGGCCGACAATTTTATCCGCCAACGGGAGGAGGTCGTGATGTGGGCCGTAAATTACAGGACCGTGATCGCAATCTGTTTGATTTGCCTGACGGGCGCCGGCTCGGCGTTGTTGGCTCAGGGACATCGGGCCATTATCTCGGGCCTGGTCGTCGACGCGAGCGGCGCCAGTGTCCCGGGAGCCGAGGTGAGGGTCATCAATCAATCCACCAACATTGGCCACAATACGATTACCAGCGACAGCGGCTACTACGAGGCTCCGGGACTGCTCCCCGGCCAGTACCGGATTGAGGCCGCACTGGCGGGCTTCAAGACCGCTGTCGTCGAGGACATTCCCGTCGCCAGCAACGAGCGGGTGCGGATCGACCTCAGTCTCGAAGTCGGGGAGGTCGAAGACAGCGTGACGGTGACCTCCGATCGCGCGCTGCTCCAGTCGGCGGATGCCGATCTGGGCGTCGCCTTCGGGCAGAAGCCGCTGACTTCGCTGCCCATCGGCCAGGGAAATCCCACTTATCTGTTCCTGCTTTCACCCTCGGCCGACTCCGCCGCGGGGTATGGCAACTTCAGCATGAACCAGGAGCCCTATCAGCGGGCCGGGTCCGGTCTGGTCCGGTTCAACGGAATGCCCACGGGAACTGCCGAGTTCACGATGGACGGAACTCCCAATACGCAGCGGAACAACGCGGTCGACGGGGGCGCCGTTTCCTTCAATGCGACCACGGAACTGGTGAAGGAAGTGCGCATCCAGACCACGACCTTCGATGCCAGTGTGGGGCATACCGGCAGCACGACCATCGACGTCATCATGAAGACGGGCACCAATGACTATCACGGCGAGGCCTTTTACTTCGGGCGCCATGACATGTTCAACGCCAACAGTTGGGTCCGCAACCGGGCGGGACAGGAGCGAAGCAGTTTCCCCTACAAGCGCTACGGTTTTACCGGAGGAGGTCCGGTGATCAAGAACAAGACCTTCTTCTTTCTGGGCTGGACCCATTGGGAACAGGTCAGGTTCGGCGACTCTCAGGCAACCGTACCCAGAGCGGCGCACAAGTCCGGCGACTTTTCGGACCTGCTGGCACTGGATCCGGAGTATCAGCTCTACGATCCAATGACCGGGGTTCTGAACGCGGAGGGGCGAGTGGAGCGCCAACCCTTCCCCAACAATGTCATTCCATCCAGCCGCATCCACCCGATTGCGGCGCCCCTCCTCGAGTTCTTCCTCGCCCCCAACAATTCGAGTGGGGCGAGTCCGGACGGCTTTCGCAACTATCTTTACGACAAAGGCTATACCCCGCTGCCCCGAACGGACCGGCACACGGTGCTTCGAATCGACCATGACTTGAACGAATCCCACACCTTGTTCGGCAGGTATCTCAATTCAGACGGTCCTTCCAGCGGGTGGACCATGTTCGACAACCACCCGGGAGGTCCGGGCTGCGACTGCGTCGACGTGCACGGTACGCGACACCAGATTTGGAATTTCTCGATCGGCGACGTCTGGACCATCGACCCCACTTTCGTGGCTGATTTTCGCGCCACGAACAATCGGCATACGTCGAGGTCCCGGAACAATGCGGGGGGACTGACCTGGGCGGACCTCCCCACCAATATGGCCGAGTTTGTTGACGTCGAGTTCACCGGTTTTCCCTATGTTTCAATCACCGGCTACCCCAAACTGAGCAACATTCCCGGTGGCCACAACGGGTTCACCAATTTCGATCCGGGCCTGCAGGTCGACGAGATTCGAAGCGCTTCCGCCCACTTCACCAAGATTTCGGGGAACCACAGTTTCAGGTTCGGAGCCGATTGGCGGGGCTATGTCTACAACTCCGTTCGAAGCGATCAAGCCCGAACTTTCTTCACCGGTCAATTTACCAGTGGTCCCTTCGACAACTCGCCGACCCCGCCGCGGGGCCATGGTCTGGCAGACTTTCTGTTGGGCCTCCACTCCTCCACCAACCGGAACGTACGCGCGGATTATGCGAATTATTCCACCTATACCGGAATCTATCTCCAGGACGACTGGAAGGTCACGCCCCGACTCACGTTGAACCTCGGCCTCCGGTGGGAGCGCGAAGGTCCCCCCACCGAGATGCATGACCAGGCTCTCGCGCGATGGGCGGCCGACGTGGAGAATCCGATCTCGGCAGCGGTCCAGGCAAATTATGCCAAGAATCCGATTCAGGAAATCCCGGTGGATCAGTTTCGTCTGATGGGAGGCGTGATCTTCGCCGGAGTCGATGGAGAACCGCGCACCGTCTACGATTCCGACAACAACAACTTTTCTCCGCGGACCGGCGCGGCCTACCGCTTGAATGACCACACGGTCCTGAAAGGCGGCTACTCCCGTACGTTCATTCCCCTGAACCAGCGTCACTTCGCTGCCCGTTTTCCCATTGCCGGATTCGACACCAGCACATTCGCCTTTTCCAGCACCGATGCCGGCTTGACCTTTACCGGCACTCTGGACGATCTCTTCCCCAATGGCTTGAACCAACCCAGGGGGTCCAGCGATGGACTTAAAACCAATCTGGGCCAGCTCATCTGGATGAACCACGGTCTCGATCGGAGTACCACAAATCCCTATGCCCACCAGTTTCAGTTGGGCATCCAGCGCAGATTGTCGCCCAATGCCACCCTGGAGGTGCGCTATGTGGGGAATCGAACCAGGGACTTCGGCATTGCCAACAACGACCATAACCGGCTGCCGGGGCAATACTTGACCCGGTCGATCGAGCGGGATCAGGCCCATATCGACTACATGACGGAGCGGGTCCCGAATCCGTTCCAGGGTGTCGAAGGTGTGGGTGGCTCTCTGGGAGTGTCATCGACCATCCAACGGCAGTCTCTGCTGCGTCCCTATCCCCATATCACCGGGCTTCGCTCCTGGGCCGACAAGGTGGGCTCGACTGACTACAACGCTATGCAGGTCGAATTCCGGGCCCAGGACCTTGGGGGCTGGGACATCCAGAGCAGCTACACCTGGGGCAAGACCATGGAGGAGCTGCAATACCTCAATGGATTCGGAATTGACCCGGGGCCGGAAAGGGCGATCGGCATCAACGACCGTCCCCACGTCCTTCGCTTTGCGGGCACCTTCACCTTCCCCTTCGGCAAGGGCCAGCGCTTTGGACCAAACTCGGGCGTTGCCAGTTACCTGATCAGCGGGTGGAGTGCGACCTTCATTGGGTTCGCGCAGAGTGGCATCCCCATGAATTGGGGGAATATTATTTTCCGGGGCAACATCAAGAACATTCCGGTCAGCCAGCATCAAGCGACTCGAATGTTCAACCAGAATGCCGGGTTTGAGACGAGCGCGGCCAAACAGCCTGCCTACAATCTGCGCAGCTTTCCCTTTCGTCTTTCCGGGGTTCGGGATCAGGGGCCTACGGACGTCGGTTTGACTCTTATCAAGAACACTTACATCGGGGGGCGGTTTCACGCCCAGTTTCGGTTGGAAGCCTATAATCTCTTGAATTCGCACTACTTCTGGGGCGCCCACCGCAACGCGGTCAATACCAACCCCAGAAGCAGCGGGTTCGGGACGCAGGGCTTCTCCTCGGGCCCGCGAATCGTCCAGTTCGGTGTGAAGTTCATTTTCTGAACCGGGCCCGGTTGCAACCGGAAAAAAGAAAGCCGGCTGTCAGGCTTGACGGCCGGCTTTTTTGGTGGGCCCCGCAAGGTTTGCCAACCTTGGATTGGAAGGAGGCTTGGAATGCGAGCAATCTGGTTTGCGCTGCTGGGCATGCTGACGGTTCCGACGGCACTGCCTGCCCAGAGCGACCCGCTGGATGTCGCCGGCCGAAGACAGGTGTTCATCGACGGGCGCTTCCTGGAGGTCTCGGAGGGCGTCGAGCTGGTCGTTCACCCGCCGATCAAGACCAACGAGCTCACGATTGCGCCGGAACACCCCTGGGAAACCATAATATCCGGTTCCTCCACCGTCATCAAGATCGGGGATGTCTATCACCTCTGGTACGGCGCCAGGGCTCCCAAGCAGAGGGATCCCGACACCGGCGAACCGATGTGGAACAAAGGAAGGTTTCAGAGTCTGGCTTATGCCCGCTCCCGGGATGGGATTCACTGGGAAAAGCCCATGCTGGGTCTGGCAGAGATCTTCGGAAGCAAGGAGAACAACATCGTTCTTGGCTACGGTGCCGGTGGCTTCGAGGAGCAACTCATTGCCACCTCCGTGTTTCTGGACCCCAACGCAGTTGCCGAAGAGCGATTTCGCCAGCTCGCTTACGTCAGGAACCCACCTGCGCTCCCCGCCTCCGCCCTGCACCTGTTTTCTTCGCCGGACGGAATCCACTGGAGCCTCACCCGCAAATCGGTCATCGTTTTCGAGTCGAAAAAGCACCACCTGGATACCCAAAACGTGATCTTCTGGGATGACCGCATCCACAAGTATGTGGCCTACATCCGGCGAAACCTGCGTCCTCCCGGATCCCAGGGCAGGGCCGTGGCCCGCAGCGAATCGGGCCGTCTCGAACGGTTCTTGAATGCCGAAGCGACCCCTGTCGTCCTGGCTGTGGATCACCTGGATCCTCACCACTACGATTCGAGGGAAGACCGCAACGTCCAGGTCATGGATCTGTATACGAACGCCACGGTGAAGTATCCCTGGGCCCAGGATGCCTACTACATGTTCCCCTCGGCCTATTACCACTACCACAGCAGGTTCCTCCGCGAATTCGAAAACGATTCGGTCTTCGACTTTGAATCTTTCTGGGACAAGCAGGGAGAGACCATGCCCCGGGAAGGTCAGACGGCTGCCAACACCGGACCATTGGACATCCGTTTCGCAGCGAGTCGGGATGGCATTGAATGGCAGCGGTACGACCGCCGCGCCTTTGTGGACCTGGGGATGAAGGGCGAATTCGATTCCAAGTCCAACTACATGATTCTCGGGCTGGTTCCCGCTCTCAACGGGCGCGAGATGTACATGTACTACAGCGGCAGCGATCAGATCCATGCCTGGGGCTTTCAGCCTCAAGGCGAAGCGGTTCGAAGGGAGGGACTGGGTCCGATTCGGAACATTCGAGCCCTCAGCCGGCTGGTCCTGCGCAGGGACGGGTTCATCTCGGTCCGAGCATCGTATCCGGGAGGGCAGTTCACCACCCCCGTCCTGACATTTGAGGGTAGTGAGTTGGCCTTGAACGTCGACACCTCAGCCTTGGGCACGCTCCGGGTGGAAATACTGGACGAGTTCGACAATCCCCTGGAAGGTTTTCGACTGGCGGACTGTGACCGCGTTCACACCACCAACGAGATGAACCGGATTGTCACCTGGCGCCGGGAGTCGGACGTGAGTCGCCTCTCCGGAAAGCCGGTCAAACTCCGGTTCGTCATGAACGATACCGACCTTTACGCCTTTCAGTTCAGGCAGTGAAAGGGCCTTCGACTTCGGGATCAATTCCAACCGGGACATCTCAACCTGACCGATCGACGAGGGAAACATCCATGCCAACCCATCGCTCATCTCAACCGTTGATTGCGCTGACCCTCATGGCGCTGGCCGGCGCCGGAACGCTGCCGGCCGAGCCAGCGGTCCAGACGCCGTGGGCGCGGATTACCGAAGACGACACCACCATCAGGATCGAGACCAACCAGCTCGAAGCCGTCATCCCCAAGAAGAACCCCAAGCAATGGATGACCGGCATCGAAAAGGGATCGTTTCTCGACAAGAGCACCGGCTTTCGCGAAGCCGGCGACGGACTTTGCATCGTGGACTGGATCATGGAGCCCGGCAGCGACGCGGCCTGGCAGAAGCAAGGGACCGAGACGGTTCCTTACCGCTACAACAACGACAATCACGGGAAGCGGGCCAAGCGCATCATCGAGGGGCCCCAGCTCTGCCACCGGATGAAGCCGGTCCAACCCCAGGTGATCCGGGGCAAGGATTTCGTCGCCGTAAAGACGACCTACCGTTACGAGTACGCCGCCCCCGGCTACAACGCCGGATCCCAATGGACTCAGCTACTGGTGTTCCCGAAAGGCAAGCGATACTTCTTCTCGATGGACAGAATCGACAGCGTCAACGACTCGGACGAAATGTTCCTCCGGATCGACATGCCGGGCTGCGTCCGCCACCGGCGCGGCGAGACGTTCAGCGAGATCTACCTCAGTTACCTGGGTGGTCCGGAAGGGCTGCGGATCCCGCCCAGCGAGTTCTACGACGTCTTCCCGCCCGACGAGAAATTCAACTACCGGCGAGACACGCACGAAATGCCGGAGCATTTCATCCGCGCCTACCGCTTGCGCGATCCGAAAACGGGCCAACAGGGTCCGTGGCTGGCAGGCATCACACTCGAACCATCGGTCGTCTACGAATCGTGGTGCAACCAGCGGCCCGGGATCGTGATCTTCATCCATGAGATCGGGGGCCGGCCGATCAAGGCCGGAGAATCCTTCAGCGCCGCCTTCATCGTCGGCTACTTCGACAGCATTGAGGAAATGCACGCCGTGAACGACCGCTACCGGGGTCACCGGGCCCTCAGCGCCGACGGGTCGGGATGGCGCCTGGAGGAACAAACTCCCTGATCGAGGGCATGTGGCCCGTCAATCCACAAACTGAAACGCATACAGATCCGCATCTTTCAGTTGGAAGTGGAGCCGGACCGGCTCTCCGGCCAACCTGCCGGCATCGCTGCCCGATTTCCAGGTGACGGCACGGTCAAGCGTGTCGCCGAAGACCTCATTGCAGTCCGCCATTGAGTATCCCGGTATCGGCGATCCGTCGGGACGCCGCAGTGCGACGCGGATACTTCCAGCGGCGGAGGTGGCGAAGTTCAGGCGAAGTTCCCGTCCCGAAAAGGTCAGCGGTTTCGTCGCCAGTACACCGCCACTCATGGGGGCGCTCACCGAGACGAAGCCGTCGAGGCGAAGCGTGTAACGCCGCATCGCACAACTGGTCCCGGTCCAGCCACCCTCCTTCGCGTACAGCGACAGTTCGTTCGGCGCTCCCTTGAGTTCCGACTTGGTTTCGACGACATGCCAGGCCGTGAACTGCTGGCTGTAGTTCCAGGTGTCCTGCCGCTCGATTCCGGGACGCAGGAAGGCTTCGTTCCACCGTTTGAATCTCACGCCGTCGCGGCTGGCCATGAGCAGCGCTTCCGTGATCGCCGTCCCGTATCGCAGGTTGGCCTCGGCTCGCATTTCGCGGTGTTCACGCTCCGGCAAGGCACGCATCGAATCGGACCAGCCACGTTCGATATAACGCACCGGAAAGCCGATCAGGATGTGCGGCGCCCGGTAGTAGGGTTTGACCTGATTCGTGTAGAGATGCTCGTCGGGCGAGTCCTCGTAGGTCAGGTCGGCTTCGTCACCCCAGTTAAGAAAGTCGCTGGATGATCCCGTGCGGATGGCTCGGTGGCCGGCCGGCTTCCAGATCTTCTCCGTCGTGGTCCCCTGCGTGAAAGTCCGCCAGTAAGCCCGGTACTTCCCAAGTGTCGGATCCCAGAAAGCCAGATTCTGGGAATCGAACGCTCCGTTGGTAATGACCGGGGTGTCGCTCATCAGCGACCAATGGATACCGTCAGGCGACTTGAATGCGAACAGGCCGCCTTCTCCTCGGAGCCCACCCAGCCCCTTGTAGAGGGCCTCGGCAGGACAGTTCGGGCGCAGGTCCTTGAACGGTGTGAAGTTGTGAGTGCCCACGCCGTCCCACACGATGTTGTTCTGCTTCGATCCGTTGAACTCGAACCGGCCGAGGGCCGGTTTCGTCCAAACGATTCCGTCCCGGCTTTCCGCATAGCAATAGACCGTTTTGTGGCGATTCGTGATGAGTCGGCCGTCTTTCACCTCGAGCTGCGACCCGCGATAGTACATCCGGTAGAGGTCGCCATCCTGAAAGACGGTGTGATAACCACTGCTTGTGCCTTCCCAGGGTGCATCGTGGACAATTGCGATTTCCCGCGGAATCGGATGGTGCAGCCGGGTTTCGGCCTTCCCCTCAAACCGTTCGATGAGAAAGTCGTCGACAAACAGCTCGCGCCGCGAGCCGATGTCGATCCAGGTCTTTCGCCCTTGCTTGCCGGCGCCGGAAGTCAAGGGAGCCAGGGCTGTCAGCCCCAGTGCCGTAGTTTGTAGGAACTCTCTTCTTTTCTGATTCATTGGCAAGCCCATTCAGTTGAAATTCCATCTGCACGAGGCCAAGCTCCCCGCCTTCCAGTGGGTGGAGGAGTGGA
>JAPOYZ010000554.1 GCA_026706325.1 Candidatus Aminicenantota bacterium | reverse complement strand
CAGCTCTCGTACTTTCCCTATTCCCACTGCCCCTGGCCCCCGGACTGGCAGGGTGGTGATTCCGGGATCAGGCGGAATCGGGTTCCTGGCGCAAGACGTAGAAGCCAAGTAGAACCATCGGGATGGGGATTTTATCGGAAAGTCACAATTTAGAATCAGGGTCTTTTCCGAGATCAGTCTCGATAGACTCGAGAATCTTGGATACGGACCACAACAGCCATACAATGCAGGCGAGCCCTACCGCCACATAGAGCATATCAATCAGAGTCGAAATCGAAGGGCCGACAGAATGCCTTTCGGGCTTCGTCCCAAGAGAATCCCCGCAAGTCGATTTCTTCCCGCAGCTCCGTTCTTCCAGGCTGATAGGATCGTTTTTGAACCCCCATTCTGACTTGTTTTGGAACCGGATGTTTGGCGTTGCTTTTCTTGGTCATACGACCCTCGGCATGGTCGGTTTCCGGCTTCAAAATAGTCTTCCGGCGTGTAGATCTGAATTCTTGGAAGGTCCATGAACCGGACCGTCCGCTCCCGCCCCCGCCCAGCCGCTGGAGGCGGTCGTGCGTGAGTTCGGAGCCTCGGCCGCCCTGCTCTCCCTCGCCCGCCGCTTGCAGCTCGTCGAGCACATCGACCGTCATCTCCCCAAGCGCGGCTCCGGTCCCTCCGTCGGTACCTACTTGCTCGCCGCCGTCCTCAACCGCTGCCTTGCCCCCGGCTCCAAGGCCAGCCTCGCCCGCTGGTTCGACTCCACCGTTCTCACCCGCCTGCTCCCCTTGCGCTCCCGCCAGCTCACCAGCAGCGCTTCTGGGACCACATGCACCGCGTCCCCGTCTCCGCTCTCCCCGCCATCGAACGCGACATCGTCGCCGCCATGACCCGCGAGTTCGGCCTCGACCTGCGCCAGGTGCTCTTTGACGCCACCAACTTCTTCACCTACATCAATACCTTCAACGAACACTCCCAACTGGCTCAGCGCGGCCACAGCAAGGAGGGTCGCCGGTCGTTGCGCATCATCGGCGTGGCCCTGTTGGTCACGACCGACTTCCGCCTGCCCCTGCTGCATCGGACCTATCCCGGCAACCGCCCGGACCCGCCGACCTTTCAAAGTCTCGCCGCCGACTTGGCGAGCCGCTACCGGGAGCTCGCCGCCGGGACCGAAACGGTCACCCTGGTCTTCGACAAGGGCAACAACTCGCGCCAGAACCTGGACTGGGTCGAGCGCAGCCCGTTTCACTTCATCGGCTCGCTGGTCCCCACCCAGCACCCGCATCTGCTGGAGGTGTCGGTGGACCGGATGCGCTCGCTGGAGGCCAACGGGCTTCCCGGAGTACGTGCCTACCGCACCGAGTCGGAAGTGTTCGGCGTGCAGCGCACGGTGCTGGTGACCTGGAACCAAAGGCTGTTCGACGCCCAGTGTCGGACGCTGCTGCGCGAGACCGAGAAGCGGCGCCAGCACCTGCGCGTCCTGCAGCGGCAGTTGCGGCGCTGGCGCGACGGCAAGATCCGGGGGGGACGCAAGCCGAGTCTGGCCGCCACGCAAAAGAAGGTCGACGGCTGGCTGCGGGCCCGCCACATGCGGGACCTGTTCGCCGTCCAGGTGCGGGAGGTGGACGGCTTGCCGAAGGTGAATTACCGCTTCCAGCGACGCGCCTGGGAGCAGCTTCAGCGCAGGTTACTGGGCAAGACCCTGCTGTTCACCGACCAGGCGGGCTGGAGCGACGCCGAGTTGGTGCGCGGCTACCGCGCGCAGCATCATGTGGAGAGCGCCTTCCGGCAGCTCAAGGACAGCGACTGCATCGCAATCCGGCCCCAATACCACTGGACGGACCAGAAGATCGCGATGCATGTATTCTGCTGCGTGCTGGCGCTGATGCTGTGCGGCCTGCTGCAGCGGGAACTGAGCCGCCACGGCGTAAAGGACTCGATCCCCGCGCTGCTGGACGCGCTCCGCGGGATCCGCGAGGTCGACGTGCTGTATCCCGCGCGGGAGGAGGGCGGCGAACCCGTACTCCGGACGACGCTCTCGCGGATGACGGACGAACAGCGCACGACGTACGACATCCTGGGTCTCGAAAACCTCGCGATCTAACCGCGGATACGGATCCGTAGGTCATACAGATGGGAGTCTCTATGTCTCTGCAAAGAAATAACTTAGATGAATTCTTTCATCCAACACGGTAAACTTGGGCTTGCGCCGCTCCCAAGGTTCGATCTGCCTTCACGAAATGGTTCCTCCTCGGGGCTAGCCCGTGCCCGGAATTGGCGACGCGCTCGGTACGTTCAGCCACCGTTTCAGCGATCTTGAAGTCCTGGCTTGACGATTTCTTCTCAACCCAATATGTTGAAATAAGTCAACATTAAAGCGATACAAGTCTATTTAATAAACCATGGGAAACCGAATCCGGATCACCGAGTCTCCACCGGCCGCCGTCGAATACGCGCTCAGGCAGCTCGGCCGCAATCTCCGCACGGCCCGTTTGCGACGGAGACTGCGCATCCAGGACGTGGCCGATCGCATCGGCGCCTCCCGCTTCACGGTTGCCAATCTCGAAAAAGGCAAGCCCGGCGCCTCGGCTGCCGCGTACTTCGGAGCGCTGTGGGCGTTGGGTCTTTTGAACCAGGCAGACAACCTCGCCGACCCTGACCGCGACGAGGAAGGCAAGGTCCTGGAGAGCGCCAGGAGCCCAAGGCGAGCCTCCCGCCGCCGCCGTCTTGATAATGACTTCTGAGCGCGAGTGCTACGTCTACATCGTCCTGCCGGGAGAGACGGAGTTCGTGACCGCCGGCCGTTTTCGCGTCTCCGAAACGCGCCACGGCTCCCCGCTCGGTGAGTTCGTCTACGGCCGCCGCTACCTTGAGCGGCCTGACGCCGTGGAATTCGATCCCGTCGAACTGCGACTCGCCGACCGCCTGTACGAAACCGGCCGCATGAAAGGTTTCTTTGGCGCCATTCGCGATTCCATGCCGGATTATTGGGGGCGCCTCCTCATAGAAAAACACTCGGGGCAGGCCCGTCTCGAAGAATTCGATTATCTGATGGAAGGACCGGACGACCGCGCGGGTGCGCTCGGTTTCGGCCCGGACTTGGAGCCGCGTGCGCCCCGCCGGGCGTTCAACGCCACCCTCGACCTGGGACGGCTCCAAACGGCTGCCGATGCGGTGATGTCGGGAGATGCCAGATTCGGCGGTTCCCTCGCATCCCAGGCGCATGAACTCTTGCTCGGAGGCACCTCCATGGGCGGTGCGCGGCCCAAGGTCGTCGTCCAAGAAGGTCACGAGCTGTGGCTAGCCAAATTCGGGCAACATGATGATCGATGGAACGATCCCCTCGTAGAGCACGCGTTGCTGCAACTGGCGCGAAAATGCGGTCTGAACGCCGTCGATAGCCGGATCGAGCGAATCGGTGACCGTGACGTGCTTCTCGTACGCCGCTTCGACCGCGAATGGGCCGGCGACGGGTATCATCGCCACCGCGTGGTCAGCGCCCTCACACTCTTGAAATCAGACACTGCCGTGACCGACCGCAGTCGCTGGTCTTACCTGCTGCTTGCCGATGAGCTGCGGCGCACGAGCGCAAGACCCCGAGAAGATCTGCGAGAGCTCTACGGGCGGATGTGCTTCAATGCGGCAATCTCCAATCTCGACGATCACCCACGCAATCACGCATTGCTCGCCCGAGGCCGCGATTGGCGGCTCAGCCCCGCCTACGACCTGACTCCGTCGCCGGTGGTTTCGGTCGAACGCCGCGATCTGGCTATGATCTGCGGCCCTGCAGGCCGACTGGCCAACCGGACAAATCTACTTGGTGCTGCCGGCAGTTTCCTGCTGGATCGTAATGAAGCCATAGCCATTTTCGATCGTGTCTCCACGGTGATCCGCACCTCATGGCACGCGACGATGCGCCGTGTCGGTGTCACCGAAAGGGATTGCGATCTGATCCGTGGAGCGTTTCTGTACGATGGACTGTTCTCGGAGACAAAACGGGACCTATGAGGATCTGAAAACAAGGATCGGTGGAGCCGTATAGGCCACCAGTGGCGGTTCCGGCATCAGTTCTGAAACGCGACCCGGAACACGTCTTCGTATTCCCGGGCAAAGTGAACCGCCAGGCCCTCCTTCAGGTAGTCGGGAAGGTCCCGGAATCCCTTCTCATTCTCCTCGGGAAAGATGAGAGTCTTGCAACCCGCCCGGCGCGCGGCGATGACCTTCTCCTTGACTCCGCCGATGGGCAGCACCCGGCCGGTCAGGGTCAACTCTCCCGTCATGGCCAGTCCCGTGCGAACCGTCCTGCCCGTGGCCATGGAGATCAGTGCTGTGGCCATGGTGATTCCGGCCGAGGGACCGTCCTTGGGAGTGGCGCCCGCGGGGACGTGGAGATGGATGAAGTGGCGGTCGAAGTACCCGGCCTCGCCCCCGAACGCGCCCACGTGGGCCCTCACGTAGGAGTAGGCCAATTCCGAGCTCTCCACCATCACGCCGCCCAGTTGACCCGTCTGCTTGAACCCCTTGGACTTGGCGGCGACGGCGCTGGCCTCCACCTGTAGCGTCGCTCCGCCCCGACTCGTCCATGCCAGCCCGGTCACGACGCCGGGCGCCGGGTCGAAGATCTCGTCTCCTTCGTAGAGGGGATGTCCCAGGTAGGCTTCCACGTTCCTTTTCAGGACCACGACGGGTCCGTCGCCATTCTCGGAGAGGGTCACGGCCGCCCGGCGCATGATCTTCTTGATCTGGTTCTCCAGGCCGCGCACTCCGGCTTCCCGGGCATAGTGGTCGATGATGCGGGACAGGGCCAGCTTGTGGATCCTGAGCTGCCCTTTCTTGAGACCGTGTTGCACCAGGTTCTTGGGAATCAGAAAACGCCGCGCGATCTCCAGTTTCTCCTCCAGGATGTAGCCCGAAAGGCGGATCACCTCCATCCGATCCAGGAGAGGACCGGGAATGGTGTCGATCTGGTTGGCGGTGGTCACGAAAAGGACGTGGGAGAGATCGAAGGGCACGTCCAGGTAGTGGTCCCGGAAGGACTCGTTCTGCTCCGGGTCCAGGACCTCCAGCAGCGCGGACGCCGGGTCGCCGTGGAAGGAGGCGCCCACCTTGTCGATCTCGTCCAGCATGATGACCGGATTCGAGGTTCCCGCCGTCTTCATGGCCTGGATGAACTTCCCCGGAAGGGCCCCGATGTAGGTCCGGCGGTGCCCCTTGGTCTCCGCGTCGTCCCGCATCCCGCCCGGGGAGAAACGGTAGAACGTGCGGTTCAGCGCCGCGGCGATGCTCCGTCCGATGGAGGTCTTCCCCACCCCGGGCGGACCCACCAGGCAGATGATGGAGCCGGTGATGCCGCCCTTCATCCGGCCCACGGCCACGAACTCCAGGATCCTCTCCTTGACGTCCTCCAGGCCGTAGTGGTCCCGGTTCAGGACCCGCCTGGCCCGCTTCAAATTGAACGAGTCCTTGCTGAACCGGCCCCACGGGAGGATGGTGAGCCAGTCCAGATAGTTTCGGGTCAACGCGTACTCGGGAGAGGCGGCCTCCAGCAACTGAAATTTCCGGATCTCGTCCTCGATGGCATCTTCCGCCTCCTGGTTCAGCCGCAACCGGCGCAACCGCCGCTGGAACTTCTCGACCTCGGTGTCCTTCCCCTCCTTCTCCAGGCCCAGCTCCTTCTTGATGGCCTTCAATTCCTCCCGCAGGAAGAACTCCCTCTGCTGACTGGAGATCTTCTTCTCGATCTGCTTGGTGATCTTGTTCTGGAGGCGGGTCAGGTCCAGTTCCTTCCGCAGCAGGACCAGGGTCCGGTCGATGCGCCGGCGGACGTCCAGGGTCTCCAGGATCCTCTGCAGCTCCTGGCTGCCGGCCGTGGTCAGACTGGCGGAGAAGTCGGCCAACCGGCCCGGGTCGTCCAGGGTGGAGCGGCTCAGGAACATGCGGATCGCCTCCGACTGGAGGGGATTCAGCTTGATCAGTTCTTTGAGCGTGGCGACGATGGCCATGGAGTAGGCTTTGAGCTCCGGGTTGACCGACAGCCCCGGCGCCGGATGGTATTCCACCCGGGCCACCATCCCGGCCGGGATCGACCGGACTTCCCGGATCTCGAACCGCTCGATGCAGTTCATCACCAGATGGGCCCCCTCGTGGTCCTCCGACTGACTCGCCTGGACGATCTTGGCCGCCACGCCCATTCGGTGGAGATTCTCGGGAGAGCTCTTGGCTTCGGGATCGCGAACCAGGACCAGCCCCATGGTCTTGTTCGAGGATTCGACGGCATGTTCCACCAGCCGCAACTGGTCCCCTCCCAACTCCATGGGGACCGGCAGGCCGGGGAAGAAGGGGCGGACCGCCAAGGGAAAGATGGGGATCTCTTCGGGAAGGAGCTCCGAGACCAGGACCAGTCCCTCGCCGTCCTCGTGCTCCGGTCCGGCTCCCTCTCCAGGCGGCTGCCGGAATTCTTCCGACTTGATCTCGGACTCGGGATGATCGTCCATTAGCGTCTCTTACGAAACCGTTTCTCAGCCCCTTACGTATAATATCCTACCGGCCGGTTTGCATACGCCGGGTCGGCTTCCCGCAATCGAGCCGGGTTCACCGGACCCGGTTTCGACCCGTTACGGTCCGGGTGGACTGGGCGCGGGAAATACGGGATAGTAGCGGGAGCGGATGCTGGCGAGACCGGCAATCCATCCCGATGGAGGTGAATCCATGTTCTTCGATCCGCTTTATCTGCTTATGATTCTGCCGGCCCTAGGTCTTTCCCTGTGGGCCAGCTTCAAGACCAAATCGGCTTTCAACAAATACTCAAAAGTCCTGTCCATGCGAGGACTCAGCGGGGCCCAGGCGGCTCGGCATCTACTCAACTACGCCGGCATCAGCGACGTGAAGATCGTGCAGACGTCGGGAATGTTGTCGGATCACTACAATCCCACGAACAAGACCCTGGCGCTGTCCGAGAGCGTCTACCGCTCCTCTTCGGTGGCCGCCATCGGCGTCGCCTGCCACGAAGCCGGGCATGCCATCCAGCACGCCGAAGGCTACGGACCGCTCTGGCTCCGGTCGATCCTGGTTCCGACGGCCAACATCGGGTCGTCGATGGGGTATATCGTCATGCTCGTAGGCCTTTTCATGGCCAGCCAGAACATGGTCCTGGTGGGAGCGATCCTCTTTTCCGCCGTCCTGGCCTTCCAGATCGTGACCCTTCCCGTGGAGTTCGATGCGTCGGCCCGGGCCAAGAGGCTTGCCGTGGAACAGGGCATCGTCACCGCTCAGGAGCGGCGCGGCGTGGACCGCGTCCTCAACGCGGCCGCCCTGACCTATGTCGCCGCCGCCGTCTCCACCTTGATGACCCTGCTCTACTTCCTGCTCCGAGCCGGGCTGTTGGGAGGCCGTGACGACTGAGGCGCTCCGGCCGCGGCCCGAAATACCCATGAAGCGCCACCCGCAGATTCTGAACCGGGCTCACACGGCCCTGCTGGTCGTGGACGTACAGACCCGGCTGACCAAAGCGGTCCGAAACGGGCAGGCGATGGTCGCCGAAGTCGTCAAGCTGGTCCGCGGATTCCGGATCCTGGGCCTTCCCGTCTTCGTTACCGAGCAATACCCCAAGGGACTGGGCCATACCGAGCCCGGTATCCTGGAGGCGCTCGGCGGAAACTCGGCCGTCGTGAAGGCCACCTTCAGTTGCTGCGGGGCCCCGGACCTGGTCTCCGGCATCCGGAGCCGTGGAGTCCGGCAGATCCTGGTTTCGGGGACCGAAGCGCACGTTTGCGTTCAGCAAACGGCCCTGGATCTGCTTTCCCGGGATTTTCAGGTCCAGTTGGCCGTCGACGCCGTCGCATCCCGCAAGGAGCTGGACTACCGGACGGCGCTGGACCGCATGGCACGGTCAGGCGTGATCCTGACCAGCGTCGAGTCGGCTCTGTTCGAGCTCCTGGAAGTCTCGGGGACCGCCGAGTTCAAGCAGGTGGCTTCCCTCATCAAGTAGGGAAGCGTTACGGCGGCGCGGTACCGCCGCGAACGAAGCGCCTAAACGTCGTTCACTGGAGACGATGCCACATTACCGGTTCCAGGAGATCGGAAGACTCCCCGCCCCCGAGGACAACGTCGCCATCGCCATCCGCACCCTGCCTCCGGGGACCCGGATCGAATACCAGGGCGGCGATCTGGTTCTGGATCACACCGTAATGGAGGGGCATCGATTCGCCGTCTCTCCCATCGCCGAGGGGGAAGCGCTTCTGTCGTGGGGATTTCCCTTCGGATTCGCCTGCCGGAACATCGCGCCCGGAAACTACGTTTGCAATCGAAGGGCCGTGGAGGCTCTTTCCGGACGGAACCTGGATATCTCCCTGCCCGAGGCTCCCAATTTCACCGATCGCATCGACCCCTACCTCATGGACGAGGCAGGATTCGAGCCGGGCCTCCGGACACCCCGCGATCTTCCGGGCGGGACCTTTGCGGGCTACGAGAGGTCTCCGGACCGAGGCGTCGGGACCCGCAACTACGTGGTGATCCTGGGGACTTCCTCCCGCACCGGGAGCTTCGCCCGGGTCCTGGCCGAACGGCTCAAGGGGGAAGCCGAACCCTTGGAAAACGTGGACGGCATCGTGGCCGTGGCCCACACCGAGGGGGGACAGGATAAGGAGCCCAACAATCTGGAACTGGTGCTTTCCACCCTCTCGGGATTCGTGGTCCATCCCAACGTGGGAGCCGTGCTCTGCGTGGACCGGGGCACCGAAGCCGTGACCAACGACCGCCTGAGACGCCACCTGACGCGAAACGGCTTCCCCCTCGGAGACGTCCCGCACCATTTCCTGACCCTGAAAGACAGCTTTCGCGACGAATTGAGCCGGAGCGAGCGAATCGTGCGGGACTGGCTTCCCCAGGTCGACTCCTGCCGGCGAACACCCCAGCCGATGACGGACCTCCGGTTGGCTCTCCAGTGCGGCGGTTCGGACGCCTTCTCCGGCATATCCGCCAACCCTCTCTCGGGCTGGGTCGCCAGGGAGCTTCTGCGTCAGGGCGGATCGGCCAATCTGGCCGAGACCGACGAGCTCATCGGGGCCGAAGCCTACGTCCTGCAGAACGTCCGCGACCTGGAGACGGCGCGGGCTTTCCTGTCCAAGGTGGCCAAATTCAAGGAAAGGGTCGCGTGGCACGGTGAATCGGCTCAGGGCAACCCCTCCGGCGGCAACATCCTCCGAGGGCTCTACAACATCGTGATCAAGTCGCTGGGAGCCGCCACCAAGCGCCACCCCAGGGTGCGGCTCGACTACGTCATCGACTACGCCCAGCGGATGACGGAACCCGGGTTCTACTTCATGGACAGCCCCGGAAACGACCTGGAAAGCCTCGCCGGCCAAGTGGCCTCGGGAACCAATCTCATCTTCTTCACCACCGGCAACGGATCGGTCACCAACTTCCCCTTCGTCCCCACCATCAAGATCGTCACCACGAGCGGACGATTCCGTCTCCTATCCCGGGACATGGATTTCAATGCCGGCGCCTACTTGGAGGGGACGCCCCTGGAGGATCTGGGACGGGAACTGTTCGACCTGACTCTGCAGGTGGCCTCGGGGCACCGGAGCGTCGGAGAGAAGGCGGGCCATTCCCAGGTCTCGCTCTGGCGAAACTGGCAACAGACCGACGGCTCCAACCTGGTCCGTCTCCAGAATGCGCGGCGGCCGCGGGCCGGCGTCCCGATTCGGCTCAAGCCTCCCGATTCCGGTTCTCGGCTCCACTTCGACGGAATCCGGACTCCCGGAGGTTGGGTCACCCATCAGATCGGACTTATCCTTCCCACCAGCCTCTGCTCCAGCCAGATTGCCCGTCTCCTCGCCCAGCGGCTCACCCATCGACAGGCCGGAGAGAACAGCGCGGTTTCCCGGTTCGTGGCGCTCCCTCACACCGAAGGCTGCGGTTGCTCGGGAGGTCAGACGCGTCAACTCTACTCGCGCACCCTCCTGGGCCATCTGACCCATCCCACGGTCGCGGCCGGCCTGTTTTTGGAACACGGTTGCGAGGCCACCCACAACGACTACATGACCGCGCAGTTGGTCCGCATGGGAGGCGACGTCGAAGCCTACGGGAAGGCCAGCATCCAGTTGGACGGGGGAATCGAGAAAGTCGGGCACAGGGTGGAAGCCTGGTTCCGGGACACACTCTCGGGCCGGTCCGCTCCCCGGCGCCAAGCCGTGGGGTTGGAATCGTTGAGGATGGCGGTCCTGACTTCGGGCCGCCCGGCCGAGGCCGCCTGCCGGACTCTGAGCGGTCTCGTGCAGCGCTTTGTCCACGCCGGCGCCACGATTGTGATCCCGGAGGGGGACAATCTGATGGAGAGCCCGGCGTGGCGGGAGATCCTCGTGGACCCGGACCCGTTGGCGCCCACGCTCCTCTTCGGTGAGAAAGCGGGCGCGTCGGGCCTGCAGATCATGGAAGCCGCTACCGATCACGGAGTCGAGCTACTGACCGGTCTTGGCGCCACTGGAGCGGAGATCCTCCTGGCATGGGTCGCCCAGGAACCACTGCCGGGTCACGTCATGGTCCCGACGCTCCAGGTGTCCAATGCCGGCAGCATGGCCGGAAACCGGGGACAGGACCTGGATCTGATGCTCACCGGGCCCCCCGATTCGTGGGAGGACAGGTTGTCGGCGCTGGTTCTGGACCTGGCTTCGGGAAGATACACCCCGGTTCTTCAGGGCCAGGGAAACGTGGACTTTCAGATCACCCGGGGGCCCCTCGGCGTTTCACTGTAAGGCGCGAACACAGGTCCGGCGGTCCTGCCGGACGGACGCCGCCGGCACTCCGGCCCGGACCCCGAGGGCTTGACCGGGCGGCGGTGAGCCCATAGCATCCGGACCGCCAAACCAACTTCCAGGTTTCAGGCAGATAGGACCATCAAGGAGTCGCAGATGACGGAACTCACGGCCAAGGTGTTCGAGACCATCGACGGCATGCGGGACGAGATCGTCGAGAAGATCAGCGAAGTCGTCCGGATTCCCAGCATCAATCCCAAGTATCCGGGTGTGGTCGCGGAAGAGGTCCTGGGAGGGGAGACCAATGCCAACCAGGTCGTGGCCGAGCTCTACCGGACCATCGGCTGCGAAGTGGACGTCTGGGAAGTGGAGGCCCGCCGGGCCAACGCCGTGGGAGTCCTCCAGGGAGCCGGCGGGGGGAAGTCCCTCATCTTCAACGGCCACATCGATACCGTGCCCACCGGACGGCCGGAAGATTGGCGATGGTCGGACCCCTTCAGCGGCAAGGTGGACGGGGGGAAAATCTACGGCCGCGGTTCCTGCGACATGAAGGGACCGGTGGTGAGCCAGGCCATGGCGGCCCTGGCCCTGCAAAGGCTCGGGATCCGGCTCAAGGGGGATCTGCTCCTGGAGAGCGTGGTGGGCGAAGAGGTGATGGACCACGAGGCGGGCGTCACGGCCACGGTTCGAAGAGGCTACCGGGCAGATGCGGCCGTGGTCTCCGAGGCCTCGGCTCCCGTGCGGCCCCTGGCGATCGTTCCCATCAGTCCGGGACTCCTCTGGATGGCCGTCACCTGCCGCGGCAAGTCGAGCCACGCGTCCACCCGGGCCGAGACCTTCCGGGCCGGCGGCTTCGGGGCCAGCGTGGCCGTCAACGCCATCGACAAGGGCATGTTCATCTTCGAATGCCTCCGCAAGCTGGAGGACGAGTGGGGTCTCACCAAGATCCACGACCTTTTCAAGCCGGGCCATTTCACTCTCCATCCCGGAGTGGTCATGGGCGCACCCCACGGCGTCGGAGTCCCCTTCTTCATTTCCGAGTACTGCACCATCGAGTACGCCATCTGGTACCACCCGGAACAGTCGGAGCAAGAGGTCAAGCGGGAGGTGGAGAACCAGATCCATCACGCCGCCCAGTTGGACGATTGGCTCCGCGAGAACCCTCCGGAAGTGGAGTGGAAGCTGCATTGGCCACCCTTCTCGGTGGACCGGGAGCATCCCATTTGCAAGGCCATGGCCTCGGCCCATGAAACCGCCGCCCGGGGCACGCCCTTCGAGGGGCCCGCCGCCATGCAGGGATTCTACGCCGTGTGCGACGCGGCGTTCCTGAGCGCCAAGGGCATTCCCAGCCTGGTCTACGGCCCCGGGAGTCTGCTCCAGGCCCACGCCGTGGATGAGTTCCTGGACATCTCGGAGTTGATGGTCGCCACCAAGGCCTATGCCCAGGTGGCCATGGACTGGTGCGGAGTCGCCTGAGCGGTCGCGTAACGAGCGGTCAGAACCCCGCTTTCCTGCATTGGCGGGCCGGCGCGGCGCCGGGTCCGCAACGTTTTCACTGCAACCATTCGTTTCGATTTCTTCGATGCACGCCGGAGTCGTATGCGCGAGACAGGGTGGACTGTGAAAATAAACCTTGATATTTCATACTATAACTTTCAATATGTCAGGTATGGTCCCGCGACATACCACCAAACTTCTGCTCGAATACCTGGGGTTCTTCCCCTGTGTCGGGCTTATCGGACCACGACAGTGTGGAAAAACCACTTTGTTGGGAGAACTGGGAAAAGGGTGGATGCATTTCGACTTGGAACGACAATCGGACTTCGAAGCCATTGCGCGCGACCCCGATCTGTTTTTCCGTCTTCATCCTGATCGAGTGGCCATCGACGAAGCACAGGCCTTTCCTCCTCTCTTCCAAGCCTTGAGGGTCGCCATCGATGCCGATCGCTCCCGAACCGGCAGATTCGTCATTACGGGTTCGAGTTCGCCTGACCTCACCGGGCGGATATCAGAGAGTCTGGCCGGCCGGATCGGACTGATCGAGATGAGCCCCTTTTCCCTGGCGGAAGCGATCCGCAAGCCTCCGAGCCTTTTTTTTTCCGGCCTGTCGCACGGCTGGAAGCCGGAACGCTTCGTCAAGGAGCTGACACCCCGTGCGGGGATTCGGAAACTCCACGAATACTGGTTCTGGGGCGGATATCCCCAGCCCTGGGTCGAGGGTGGAGACCGCTTTCGTCAAGTCTGGATGGAACAGTATGTTCAAACCTACCTGCACCGCGATATCGGGACCCTCTTCCCCCGTCTGAACCGAAACCGCTTTCGCCGCTTCGTCCAGTTACTCGCAGGTCTTTCAGGCACCATTTTGAACTATTCGGACGTCGCCCGCGCCCTGAACGTATCCCAACCCATCGCCCGCGAGTATTTCGAGATCGCGCACGGTTCCTTCCTTTGGAGGACCCTGCCGGCCTTCACACGCAACGTCCTCAAGCGCGTGGTCAAGAGCCCGCGCGGGTATCTTCGCGACTCGGGCCTGCTCCACCACCTGCTTCGAATCGGCGAACTGGACGATTTACGGGGACATCCTCAAATGGGCCGGTCGTGGGAAGGAACGATCGTTGAACAAATTCTCAGAGGTCTGGCCGCAAGCGGAATCGCCTGTGACCCATTTCACTACCGGACTCACGGCGGCGCCGAGGTCGATCTTGTACTGGAGGGGACCTTCGGAGTCATCCCCATCGAGATCAAGTACCCTCAGACGGTCCGCACCCGTGAACTCCGTCCCATCAACGACTTTGTCGACGAGTACTCCTGCCGCCTCGGAGTCGTCATCAACAACGACGAGAGGCCCCGCCTCTACGGTCCGCGCCTGGTGGGAATTCCGGCCGCCTGCCTCTGACCCGAACGACCGCTCTAGGAGCCGGCGGCAAGGACCTCGATGAACCGGCCGTGAGCGATCTGGGCCCTCTCGAAGCTGGCCAGGCGGAAGAACTCGTCGGGGCTGTGGGCGCATTCGTCATCCAGGCCGAAGGAGAGATTCACGGTGTGGATCCCCAGGTGTTCCAGGATGAGGCCGCAGGTGGCGATGCTTCCCCCCGATCCCACCACGTAGGGCCTTCTGCCGTAGAGCTCTTCCAGCACCCGGGCAGCTGCCAGGTTTCCGGGGTGATCGATGGGGATGGAGTAGGGCATGGACGAAGAATCCAGCACGACCACCTCCGCCTCGACGCCGGCAGGAGTATTTTCCTCCACGTGCCGGACAACGCCCCTGACGACCCGGTCCGGATGCTGATTGGCCACCAGGCGGCAGGTGACCTTGGCGTGAGCCTGGCGGGGCAGGACCGTCTTCATGCCATCCCCCTGGAAACCGCCCCAGATGCCGTTGATCTCCAGCGTCGGCCGGATCCACTCCCGTTCGTAGGTGCTGAAGCCCGGCTCGCCGAACGTCTCGGTCACGCCGATGGAGGCCAGCAACTCCTCCTCCTGGTAAGGGACTCTCGCCAACTCGCTCCTCAACCGGTCGTCCGGCTCCCGGACATCATCGTAGAACCCTTGGACCAGAACTCTGCCGTCGGGCGAGCGCATGGAGTCCAGCAGCCGCACCAGGGCGTGCACAGGATTCTGCACCGCACCTCCGAAGAGGCCGGAGTGAAGGTCCCGGGAAGGCCCGCGGACATTGATCTGAAGACCGCAGAGACCGCGTAGCGACACCCACGTGGCCGGCTCCTCCTCGCTCCACTGGGAGCCGTCGGCGCTCACCGCCACGTCGGATGCGAACCGACCCGCCTCGGCCTTCATGAAGGGGGGAAGATGGGGACTTCCGATCTCCTCCTGTCCCTCCAGCAGGAATTTGAGGTTCAAGGGAAGGGTCCCCGTGGTCTCCAGCAGGGCCTGAACGGCCAGGATCGGAGCCAACATGTTCCCCTTGTCGTCGGACGAGCCGCGAGCGTAGATTCGGCCGTCGCGGATCACCGGCTCGAAGGGAGGGTGGCTCCAAAGGTCCACCGGGTCCACCGGCTGCACGTCGAAATGCCCGTAGACCAGGAGCGTGGGGCGGCCCGGGGCATGGAGCCAGTCGCCGTAGACCACGGGATGCCCTTCGGTGGGGAGGACCTCGACGTTCTCGACGCCCGCCGCCTGCAGCCGGTCGCCGACCCAAAGGGCCGCTTCCTGCACGTCACCGGCGTGATCGGGCAGCGCCGAGATGCTGGGGATGGTCAGGAACTCGCTCAGTTCCTCGATCCACCGGTCCTGGCGATCCTTCAGATATTCCTGCCAATTCTGCGTACCCATCTCAATCGATCCTCCGGTCTCGAATCGGTTCGGGAGCGCCCTACTTGTACTCCGCCCGGTCCGTACAGTGGTCCATGATGGTGTCCCAGTCGTACTCGACACCCAGTCCCGGACCGTCGGGAGCGACGACACAGCCGTCGGCATCCACGGCATCGATGGCGTCCCGATAGCCGCACTTGAAGGGCGCCATGTGGAAGGGGCCCAATTGCGGATGGAGCAGGCCCATTTCGTAGTAGTTGGTGTTGCGGACGGCGGCCATGACGTGCCGCCGGTCCGGACCCGGACCATGCAGCTCCACGTCCAGGCCGAACCCTTCGGCGGCGTGGGCGATCTTCATGACCCCGGTGATGCCGCCGTCATAGTCGGTATCGACGCGCACGAAGTCGGTTCCGTCGGCCACGATGAAGTCCACATGCGGCTCCAGTCCCCTCAGGTGCTCCAACTGCAGGAGCGGCGTCTTGATGAGCTGGCGCAGTTTCCGGTGGGCGAAAGCCGAGACCCCGCCGTCCCGGAACGGGTCCTCGTACCAGAAATAGTCGAACTCGTCGCAGGCCCGGCCCAGTTTCAGGGCTTCGGCGAAGGTCTTGATGGCGCAGAAGGGGTCCAGCATCAGGTCCATCCTGTCCCCCACCCTCCGGCCCACGGCGCGAACCAGCTCGATCTGGTCCTTCAGCGGGGCGTCCTGCCAGCCGTGAATCTTGAAACCGGGATAACCCAGTTCCAGGCACGCCTCGGCGAAGTCCGCGTAGGCCTCGGCGCTGTTGAGGCCTCCCTCTTCGTAATCGCCGACGTAGGTGCTGGCGTAGCAGGGGAGCTTCTTGCCGGCCGATCCGCCGAGCAGCTCATAGATGGGCGCGTCGTAGTATTTACCGGCCAAATCCCAGAGGGCGATGTCCACCACCCCCATCCCCATTCGGGACTGCTGCCGCGTGGCCTGCTTCAGGTCGTCATAGATGGCGTCCCGCTCCAGCGCGTTGCGCCCGATGAGGGTGTGGGCCAACCCGCCGATGACGGCATAGTCGGCCTCGAATCCCCCGAAATACTCCCCGGTGACTCCCAGGTCGGTATGGATCCGAAGGCCCCGGCCGCGAAACTTCTGAACTCCGCCGGGCTGATAGATGAGAATCCCGATACTGGGCTCAACGCCGACATCGATGACGTTCTTCTCGTACTGAACCACTTCGATGCTGGTGATTCTGGGCCTGTCCTTCATGCTTTCGCTCCTCTCACGGCGCGAGAGTTATTCCAGCCAGAACGAGAACAGCCGGGCGTTGTAGAGGCGGAAACGGAAACGGATCGACTCGCCCTGAAAGGCGCCCAGGTCCGGTTTGCCGGTCCACTTCACCTCGGCTCGCAAATGGTCGCCCTGAATCGGCTGGCACCGGTCCCGGCTCCATCCCTCCAGCACCCGGCGGCCCCGCTGGTCGATCACCTCCACCCGGACCTCTCCGTCCGAGGCGTCGGCATTGATGAAGAGGCGGTTCCCGTCAAAACGGATGGCGCGCGTCTCCACGAACCCACCCTCCTGGTCGGCTCCGAAATAGGCGAACCGGTCCCGTTTGAGCTTCGCCAGGTGAATGCCGCCCCGGTAGGGATCGTCGGTCTGGAACCGGTGGTTCAGGCCGGAGTAGTAGAACCAGAGCTCGTCTCCGTGGACCTGGGGCCGGGACGCGGCCAGGACCTGCCCCGTGTCGATCACTCCGTCGCCCAATTCCGAAACCGGGATGAAGGATCCCCGGTCGCCCACCTTGACCCAACGCTGGAGATCGCGGCTGGTGGACAGCTTCACCGAGTTGATTCCTTCCTGGTTCCGGTTGGGTGCAAGACCGCTGGCTTCGAAATGGTTGGGCAGCCCGATGTAGATTCCCTCGTAGGGAAAGACGGGCATGTTGTAGATCTCGGTGTTGTAGTGCTCCGGCTGGTTGATGGTCATCAGGCGGAGCTTGGGATTGACCAGGTGCTCCCGGATCCGTTGCTCACCCAACAACTGGTCAAGGGCATCGGCGTGGAAGATGAGCTCGGGATCGGTCCAGTTCTCGAAATCGGTGCTCAGCGACAGATAGACCGACCGGCCAAAGGGGCCCCGGTGCTTGACCGTGGCGATGAACCGCTTCTTCACCTCGTCGTAATTGAGATGGGACTCGTCCTGGCTGGGAATGACCGGCACATCCAGCTTGGTGAATTCGTAGCCGTCGGAGGAAATCAGGGGATGCCGGTCGCGGGGGCCGGTAAAGCCCTTGTACCGCCGTTCGGGCCCGGCGTCGGGATCCAGCAACACGTGCTGGATGCGGGTCTCCGGCTCGCCTCGAACCAGCACCAGGTTGTTGTCCGTGGATCCCTGAAACTCCTGCTTCCCCAGAGACGGCTTCTCCCAGTGGATCCCGTCGCGGGAGCGGGCGAACGCCGTCTTGCCAGCCGAGTACCACATCTTCCAGACCTTTTCTTCGGGATCCCAGCAGGGCGCGCTCCGAATCTGGATCGACTTGGCGACCCCCGGATTCCACCACGGACCCGGCGACTGCTCCCAGGGCCGGTCGGCCCGGACCACCGGGTTGCCTTCGTATTTCACGGGAGGATTGACGCGGCGCTCGACCCGGTACAGGGCGCCCACCAGGAAGTCATCGAGGAACAGTTGATGCTGTCCCGTAGGGATGTGAACGTAAGTGAGCGGTTTGGCCGGAAAGCCTGTCACAGTCAAGCAGAGCAAGACCAGGACGAATCCCGGAATAGGTGTAGGTTTCATGAGGAACTCCTTGTCTTCGCCGGCGACATGCCGAGCAGAGGCGTACCACGATCTCCAACGGGGAGTCAATAGAACCGGGGAGGGTCACTGGCCCCATTATTCGAGAATTCGATAGTCGACCGGACTCACACGGATCCACGGTCGAGTCCGCCCCTCTCCTACCTGGATTTTCCTGGCCGGACTCTATTATCTGGTCGTCCGACAGGTTAAACTTACTGGCTTCTGGCCTTGACATCCGGGAAAATCCGCGGGACCAGTATTGGGTAGGCTTCGGCTGGCGAATTGTGGGAGGTTCGGTAAATGAGAGTACATGCAGAGAGGGAAGATGGAATCTTGATTGCCACGGCAGTCGGTCGTGTCGATGGCGCCAATGCACTGGAGTTTCAGAACGCGTTGCAGGCGGCAATCGGCGACGACGATGACGTCATCCTGGATTTGGAGGGACTGTCGTACATCAGCAGCGCGGGCCTGCGTGTTTTTCTGCTTATTGCGCAGCAAGTCAAGAGACGGAGCGGGCGATTTTCAGTCTGCTCGCTCTCGGATTCCATCGACAAGGTCTTCACCATCAGCGGCTTCGACCGGGTCATCCCAACTCATGGATCGCGATCCGAAGCCTGTGCCGCATACGCGGGCTGAGCGCCCGTTTGGCGCTTCCGGGTGCGATCCAAAGTCGCCTGGATGGATTCGAAGCTGATAACTGAGAGCAAATTGTCGCGATTACAGGAACAACGGATCCTGAATACGCCGGAACTACGACTCGGGAGGGAGCGATGAGAGTGGGAACGAAGATGCCGCTGCACAAACGGCTGGTGCGGGGAGCGTTAGGGAAGCTGCTGTTGGTGGTGATCTGCCTGCTGTGCGGGACGACGGCGG
>JAPOYZ010000486.1:18012-18667 GCA_026706325.1 Candidatus Aminicenantota bacterium | reverse complement strand
CGTCTTGAGCCCGTCCGGTCCGGGCCGCCTCGTAGGCGCTGAAGATGGATTTCAGGACGTGAAGGCACTCCTCGCCGGTGGGCGGCGGCGGGCCCGTGCCCCGGGCCGCGTCCAGAACCGCCTCCACGATACCGTGGTAGGGCCCGACCTCGTAGGCAAAGGGAAACGACTGGATCCCGTTGGGAGCATCGGGATGAGTCGAGTACCACTCCAGAGGCGAGTTGTCCTCGTCGAAGCGGAGCCATCCCTTGGAGCCCCAGAGGGTCAGTCCAAGGTGGTAACCCCGATCGAGATAGTAACCGCCGTGGTACGTTCCCACCATCCCCTTCCGGGACTGGAAGGTGACCCCCACCGCGTCCTCGACGTCGATGGGCTGGCCCCCCACGTTGCGGGTCATGGCGGAGACCCGTTCGATGCGGTCCTGCGTCAGATGCTGGAGCAGGTCCACGTAGTGGATTCCCAGCCAGATCAGGTTTCCTCCGCCCGCCGTGTCTCGCGAGGCGAGCCAGGAACGGTGGAACGCCGGGCGGGTGAGGCGAGTCTGATCCGCCACGACCAGCAGATGCGCCGCGTAGGGTTTGCCGATGAAACCGGAACGCACCAGTTCCCGGGCCTTGACGGCTCCCGGATTCGCCCGCAGGTAGAAAGCCAGCGT
>JAPOYZ010000486.1:14504-18002 GCA_026706325.1 Candidatus Aminicenantota bacterium | reverse complement strand
CTGGTCTCGGCGAGCCGGACCAGTGGCTCGAAGTCTTCGGCCCGAGTGCAGGAGGGTTTTTCGGCCAGGACGTGGCAGCCGGCCTCCAGGGTCTTCCGGATCACGGGTGGAGCCTTGTGGGCGGCCAGGCTGATGACGGCCGCGCGGGGCCGGAACTCCCGCAGCATCCGGTCGTGGTCCCGAAACGTGGTCACCTTCGCGCCCAGGGCATCGCGAGCACTTTCGAAAGTCGTCCCGCTTTCATCGGAAAGACCGATGGATTCAATGCCGTCGATTCCCGCCAGGGATCGGAGGTAGGCGCTGAGATGGGGCCCATTTTCCTGAGTGAGGACCCCCACCCGGAGGGGTTCGACGGTGGCGGACCGGGCCCCGCGGCCCACGATCCAGGGTGAGAGAATCGTTCCGGCGGCGGCTCTGCGGAGGAATGCTCTTCGTTTCATGGCGGGAGAGTGTATCAGGGTTGATATGGCTCATCAGGTTTGCGACTGCTGCCGCGTCGGGATGGATGACCCGGTTTCAGGAAAGGAACGAGGAATGATCTGGTCGACCGTGTCTGAAGCGATTCGAGCCGCGCGGAGGACCGCGCCGTTCGGAATCTGCCTTCTTCTGCTGGGGTTGGATTGCTCCGTGATCCAGGCACGGGAGCAGGTCCTGGTCGTGGACACGCCAATGGAGCCGCCCGAGTGGGCCCTCCTACAGCGCCGGCTCCTGGACGCCAACAGCCTGGCCTGCCGGGTCCTGGCCCAACACGCTCTTGACGATCGCGGATACCTCCTGCATGTGCCTCGCTGGGGAGTGATCGACGGGCCTGACGACGCCATCGAGACCTTCAGCGACTGGCCTCTTCTGCACTCCCTCGGAGCTGACGATTCGGTGTTGGAGGACTACAAGAGAGCGCAAGAGGGTCACTGGCTCCAATACGGCGAACTGAGAACGGTGAAGAC
This sequence comes from Candidatus Aminicenantota bacterium, assembly GCA_026706325.1. Taxonomy (GTDB): domain Bacteria; phylum Acidobacteriota; class UBA6911; order RPQK01; family JAJDTT01; genus JAJDTT01. The sequence continues at coordinate 17,058 of JAPOYZ010000486.1, read as the reverse complement.
CGACCTGGCCCGGGACGGGGCCTATTTCCAGGAATTCATCACCATGTCCGACTGGGCGCACACCCGGGAAGGGATGCAGCCCTTCATGTCCCTGGGGCTTTCGGAGCCCAACAACTCCCTCTACCGAAAGCGGATGACCCGCTTCGCCGGCCTCTACATGAACGAGGACCCGTCCGCCCCCAACTACGACCCGGTGCGCAAGCTGATCCGGAGTACCTGGACCGGCAGCAAGGGACCCATGCTGAGGGAGCCCACGGTCTACGATTGGGTGGGGGACCCGGTGCGGGGGCGATTCCATTTCCTGCACAGCTCGGCCGGACCGGCGCGGATGTTGGACTTCGCGGCCCACTATCCCAAGATGCTGGCCCACTGCCAGGACTACAAGGACAGCGTGGGGGACAGCCACCTGAACCTCTCCGCCACCAACCTGGCGTTGAACGCCTTCATGCTGACGGGCCGGGAGAAATACCGGCGCTGGCTCCTGGAATACGTGGATGCCTGGAAGGAGCGGACGCGCGCGAACAACGGCTTCATCCCCACCAAGGTGGGCCTGGACGGAAAGCCGGGCGGCGCGTCGGGACAGTGGTGGAAGGGGCTCTACGGTTGGAATTTCACCAACTTCGACGCCGAAGTGGGATACGTGAAGCACCGGGGGACCATATTCATCGGGACCTGGGACGGCTTCGGAAACGCTTTCCTCCTCACCGGCGACCCGGGCTACCTGGCGGTCATGAGACAACAGCTCATGCACTTCCACAGCCGGAAGAAGGTGGTCGACGGCAGGACGGTCATCCCCAAGATGTACGGAGACCCGCGGGGGCACACCTACACGGGGAAACCCGAATGGTACGCCTGGACGGGAAAACTGAACCTGGACCGCTGGACCGAGCTCTACCTGTGGGGCATGGACCGGGCCGACCTGGAACCCATTCCCAAGACCGGCTGGATCGGATTCCTGGAAGGGGGGGAGCCCGGCTACCCGGCCCGGATATTGAGGAAGGACCTGGAGCGGGTCCGGAACCGGGTGCAGGCGATCCGGGACGACCCCACGACGCCCGACACCCGGCTTCCCGACTGGTTCATGCATCTGAACCCGTCCTCCAGCCGGAATCTGGCCAGCCTGATGACCGGGGCCTATCTTCCCAGTGTCATCTGGAGCGTGAACTTCCGACTGCGATACTTCGATCCGGGCCGGCGCCGTTCGGGGGTCCCACCGGATGTGGGCGCATTGATCCAGGAAATGAGCGCCGATTCGGTGACCGTCACCCTGGTCAACCTGAATCCCGTCGCGCCGCGCGCCGTTGTGGTGCAGGCGGGCGGATACGGGGAGCATCGGTTTACGGGAGTGGCAAAGGGCGAATCGAGGATGGAGTTGAACAGCTCCTGCGTCACGGTCCGGCTGGAGCCCGGCTGCGGGGCGCGGATGACCTTCGGGATGGACCGGTACGCCAACGCCCCGACGTTGCACCATCCCTGGGATCGTTGACAGTCTGCGGCGAGGGCGCAGGAATGTCGTCCTCGGCGCCAACTCGGGACGAAGAACAGAGAAACAATCGATGGGGCGGGGCGCCCGGGCAACCCTTACGGCTGCCCGGATGCCGGTTGATTCGGACCGGCACGCATATCAGTCCTGATCTTCATGCGTCCGGTCGCGAGGGGTCAGGAACCCAACTTTTCGATCATCCTCACCAGCGTACTGACCTGGTTGTTCAGCGCACCGGAGAATTCTTCCAACTGTCGGGCGTAAGCACGCAAGGCCTGGAGCTCAGGGCCCAGAGCAGGCGTCTCCGCCTCGGGAGCGGCCGCTTCCGGTTCCGGTTCGGGCTCCGGCTCCGGTTCAGGCTCGGGTTCGGGATCTGCCGGAGCCTCCGGGGCGGCTTCCGCCGCGGGCTCGGGCTCAGGAGCGGCCTCTGCAACAGGCTCGGTCTCCGGTTCGGGAGCTGCCGGGGCCTCGGCGGCAGCCGGCGGAGCCTCGACCTGGGAAACGAAAAAGAGTTCACGGCCCCGTTTTTCCATCTCGACACCGTCGACGGCATTCAGCAGCCGCTTGACCAGATTCTTGTCGTTCGGAGTCGATTTGAGACCCAGCTTGGATCCATTCTTGGCGATGAGTTGACTCACACTGGCCGCGCCTGCTTTCTCGACGGCACGGGCCAGACCTCTCTGAATCTTTTGCAACTCTGCTCGCTTTCGACGTCTCCTCTTAGCCATTTGCCGATCCTTTCCTCTGTTGTTTGAACCAACTAATCAAAAACCCGACAGTATTACAGTGCCTATTATCCATCAATCGGCAGATCAAATCCACAAATTTAATGGAGACAGTTGAATTTCTGTCACTTCGGTTCTTCTGTTCGGGACCCTTATGGTCTAAAACAAATGTGAGGATGCGCGTGTGATTTCTGGAGCGGACATTCGGTAAAGAATTTGTACGATAACGACATGGTGCGGAGTTCGGTACGAGACTCGAGCGGTCCGGACCGGAGGTAAAGGATGGTTGCGCAACGCAGGCGATCATCCAAATATGCATTGAAATTCATGTTGTCCAGAATCAATG
>JAPOYZ010000486.1:0-14494 GCA_026706325.1 Candidatus Aminicenantota bacterium | reverse complement strand
TTTCCTGGAAGGCGCCTTGGCAGTTTCTCCGTCCGTCATCGCTTCCGCCGGAGCCGGGCGGCGGACGGTTCGGGGGGAAGGGAAGCGGCGCCGTTTTCTCCTCTGGTGTGACAAGGGAGGCCTGATCAATCCGGCCGGGCCTGCCGATGATCCGAAAGTGGCCCAATTCGTCCGCAAGTGTTCGGATCACGGAGTGACCGACCTGATCCCTTGGAGCGGGACTCGCGTACTGGTGGAGGAGGGGCGGAAAAAGGGCATAAAGGTGCATCCCTACCTGGCCTTCAATTCCCATGGCTCCCGGCGAGTCAACTATGCCTGGTCCGTTCACTACCTGAACGCGCCGCCCGGTTCTCCCGAAATGAAGAAGAAGCTGGAGCGCCACCAACCCATCTGGTCGCATCCCCGGTCGTCCCCCAGCCTGAGCGATTTCGCCCGGGCGCACCCCGAGTACTGGGCTCGCGACCGGAGTCGCCGCGATGAGATTCAGCCGGGACAAAGGCGCACCCTGAGCCTTGCCGTCCCCGAGGTCCGGGAGCACGAAAAGCACAACTACATGGCCATGCTGGAGCGCACCGGCGGGCACGGATTCCAAGTGGAGTTCGTCAGTCTCAACCAGGACGAGAACGGCGTCGGAACCGACGGTTACGAAGAGCCCATGACCCGGTTCTACCGGCAGAAATCCCGCCGGGATCCCATGGAGCTGCCCAACGACGACCCCTCCTGGGTCCAGTTCCGGGCCGACTACACCACGGTCACCATCCGGGAGTTGCGGGAAGCCTTGCGGGAAAAGGATCCATCGGCGCCCATGACGGTCGCCCTGGTGGCGCGGGAGATGGACGAGTACGTGAAGGTGTTTCAGGATTGGCCGACCTGGGTGGACCAGAACCTGGTGGATGAGCTCCATCTCTGGTTCCGCACCACTTCCGACGTGCGGCGGGTGGAGCGGCAGGTGGCCGCCGCAGTCAAGAGGGTCGCGGGCCGCTGTCCCGTGGTGGCCGAGCTCTCCTGCTACCATGTCGGGAGCTTTCAGGACCCCGATCTCCTGATGGAGGCCGCTCGCCGCGCCTACGGCAGCGGCGCCGAAGCGGCGGGAATCTACCGCAGCCACGCCGTGGAGCAACTCGGTTTCTGGCCCCTGGTGGAGAAGATCGCCGCGCTTTGATCTCCGGTGAGGATGCGAACGATGAAGTCCATGCGAGGACGACGCCTCTGGTTCACAATTGCCGTGATGGTCCTGTGCTTCCCGGCGGTCCGGGCGGAAGATCCCCAGATCGTATCGGTGGAGAAGATCTGGGACCGGGGTCTTCACAACGCCTTCACCGACCTGATCCGTTTCCGCGAAAGGTGGTTCTGCACCTTTCGGGAGGGCGAGCGGCATGCCGCCGGACAGGACGGACGGATCCGGGTCATCACCTCATCGGATGGTGAGAGCTGGGAATCGGCGGCCCTCCTGTCGACGGAAGGGGTGGACCTGAGGGATCCCAAGCTCTCCCGGACGCCCGATGGCCGCCTTCTGCTGGTGGCCGGCGGGAGCGTTTACCGCGATGATGCGTTCCAGACCCGGGCGCCCCGCGTCGCTTTCTCCCCGGACGGCTACGAGTGGACGCCTCCACGGCGTGTCCTGGCCGAAGAGCACTGGCTCTGGCGCATCACCTGGCACAAGGGCACCGCCTACAGCGTCTCCAAGATGGGAGACGGGAAGAACACCCGGCGAGTGATCCTCTACTCGAGCCCGGACGGCATCGAGTGGAACTGGATCACGGTATTCAGAAACATTCCTCCGTGGCCCAACGAGGCCACCATCCGCTTCCTTCCCGGGGACGAGATGATGATCCTGCTGCGGCGCAACGCCACGGGCTGGATCGGCACCAGCCAACCTCCCTATCGGAAGTGGACGTGGCACGACACGGGGCACCGGTTGGGTGGACCCAATTTCATTCGCCTGCCCGACGGGCGGCTCTGGGCGGGAAGCCGCGCCTATACGCAGGATCCCACGACGATCCTGGCCCGCATGACCCGGAACAGCTTCGAGCCGGTCCTGACCCTGCCCAGCGGCGGGGACACCAGCTATCCCGGCATGGTCTGGCACCAGGGACTGCTCTGGATCAGCTATTACTCGTCGCACGAAGGGAAGAGCAACATCTACCTGGCGAAGGTCCGGCTGCCGGAAGAGTGATTCACACGCGGATCTGCCCGTCCCCCACGATGACGAACTTCTCCGTCACCAGGCTCTCCAGACCCATGGGTCCGTAAGCGTGCAGCCGGGTGGTGCTGATTCCGATCTCGGCGCCCAGGCCCAGCTCTCCTCCGTCGGAAAAGCGAGTGGAGGCGTTGACCAGGACCACCGAGGAGTTGACCCGGTTCAGAAACGCCTCGCCCGTGGCCTGATTTTCGGTGACGATGGATTCGGTGTGGTCGGAACCGTAGGTTTCGATGTGGGCGACGGCCTCGTCCAGGTTTGAGACGACCCGCACGGCCAGGATCAGGTCCAGGAACTCCTCGTGGTAGTCGTCATCCGTCGCCGGCGTGGCTTCGGGGAGGATTTCGCAGGTCCGGTCGTCTCCCCGCAGCTCGACTCCGGCCTGGTCCATCCGCCGGGCAAATCGGGGGAGGAACCGGGCGGCGGCCTTTTCGTGGATCAGGAGGTTCTCCACGGCATTGCAGACGGCGGGCCGGGAGATCTTGGCGTTCTCGGCGATGGTCAGGGCCTTTTCGAGATCGGCTTCCTCATCCACATAGATGTTGCAAACCCCCTTGTAGTGCTTGATGACGGGGATGCGGCTCGTCGCCGCAACGAAGCGGATCAACCCCTCGCCTCCCCGGGGAATGATCAGGTCGATGAACTCCTCCTGCCGGACCATGATGGCGATGGCGTTGCGGTCAGTGGTGTCCAGCAGCCGGCACGCATCCGAGAGGCCGGCCGGCGCCAGTGTCTTGGCCACCAGGTCCACCAGGGCCCGGTTCGAATGGATGGCCTCGGAGCCTCCCTTGAGGACGGTGGCGTTTCCGGCCTTGAAGCAGAGGGAGAAGGCGTCGATGGTGACGTTGGGCCTTGCCTCGTAGATGATGCCGATCACTCCCAGGGGGATGGTCCGCTTGGCGACCTGAAGCCCGTTGGGCCGGGTCCAGCTATGGCGGTCGACGCCCACGGGGTCGGGCAGCCGAGCCACCTCCCGCAGGCCCCGGATCATGGAGTCCATCCGCTTGGAATCCAGTTTCAGCCGATCCAGCAGCGCGCCGGTGAGACCCTTTCGGGCGCCTGCTTCCAGGTCGCGGGCGTTGGCCGCCAGCAACGTCGCGCGCGCATCGGGCTGAGACAGCCAATGGGCCAGGTCTTCCAGTAGCGCGTTCTTGTCGTCCGTGGACAGTCCGGCCAGGCGGCGGGAAGCCGTCTTGGCCCGCCTGGAGAGCTGGACGATCTCGTTTTCCAGTGAGGTCACGGTTGTGGTCATTATTCTTCTCCCGCAAATCAGGGGACGGTCATTTTACCAGCACCAGGTTGTCTCTATGGATCACCTCGTCGTAGTAGCTGTAGCCGAGTTGTGCGCGGATCTCTTCGCTCTTGCAGCCCCGAATCGCCTCCACCTCCCTGGAACTGTAGTAGCTCAGACCGCGGGCGATCTCCCGGCCGTCGGGCCCCATGACCCGGACCGGGTTTCCCGAGTGGAACGTGCCTTCCACCGCGGTGATGCCGATGGAAAGGAGGCTCTTGCCCTGTCGAGTCAGCGCCCGCGCTGCGCCCCGGTCCACGACCAGGCGTCCCTGTGGCTGGAGCGAATGCAGGATCCAGTGCTTCCGCGCCGAGAGCCGCTCCTTGAACGGAAGGAAGAGGGTGCCCACCTCCCGTCCCTCCAGGGCCGTCTCCAGGATTCGCGCGTCCAGGCCGCTGACCAGCAACGAGGGAATTCCCGACTCGGCCGCCTTGCGGATCGACAGCAGCTTGGAGCGCATCCCCCCCCGGGTAATGGACGCCGAATTCCGGGTGTCGCGCGTATGGCGGAAATGCCAATCGGTGATCTGCTCCACCGTGGAGATCAGCCGTCCATCCTCCGGGGCGCCCTCCTGGATCTGCTCGTAGAACCCGCCCACCGTGGAAAGAATCAGCAGCAGGTCGGCTTGAACCAGGACCGCGACCTGTGCCGAGAGTTGGTCGTTGTCGCCGAACTTGATCTCGTTGACGGCCACCGTGTCGTTCTCGTTGACCACGGGGAGGATTGCAGACGCAAGCAGCGTCTCCAGTGTGTTTCTGGCGTTGAGATAGCGTTCCCGATTGTGCATATCGTCCCGCGTCAGAAGAACCTGCGCCGTGTGCCTGCCCAGCCGCGAGAAGAGGCGTTCGTAGACGGACATGAGGAGGTTCTGGCCGACGGCGGCGCAGGCCTGCAACTGGGGGATGGTCTTGGCCGAACCGGTCAACCCCATGACCGGAGCCCCGGCCGCCACCGCTCCCGACGTGACCAGCACCACCTGGCGACCTTCCGCCAGGAGGCGGGCCATACTGTCCACGAGCCGTCCGATCCGCTCCGTGTCCAGGCGTTGCCGGCCGTCCACCAGGACTCCGGAACCCACCTTGACCACGATGCGGCCCGCCCGCGCCAGCGAACGGCGAACCTGATGACCCCTGTTCGTTGTCATGTCCGGCGCCTATCTTCCGGGCTTGTTATTGTCAAATCAAATCAAGAGGAGATAATTGGTCCATGGTGATGATTCGGTCCTGGCTCTTTGTCCCCGGCCACCGGCAGAAAATGATCGATAAATCGCCCGGCCGGGGTTCCGACGCATTGATATACGATCTGGAGGATGCCGTCCCGCCGAATGAGACGGAGGCGGCCCGAACGAAGGTGGCCGCGGCCTTGAATGCGGCGCAGGAGGGTCCGCGCCGGTTCGTTCGGATCCACGGCGCCGGCCATGGAGCCGTGGACGGCGATCTGCGCGCGGTGGTCCGGCCCGGTCTGGAGGGGCTGGTGCTCCCCAAGGTGGACCGTCCGGAGGACGTGCTGACCGTCGATCGTTGGCTGACGGAACTGGAGTCCCAGGCAGGCATGGCGCCTGGAAGTGTTCGGCTGGCGGCGATGATCGAGAGCGCCGTGGGTCTGATTCAGGCGCCGGCCATCGCCGTATCTTCTCCCAGGCTGGCGGCGCTCATGTTCGGGGCTGAGGACTTTGCCGTCGATCTGGGCCTGTTTTCGTTTCGCCAGGGAGGCCTCCTGGCCTACGCACGCTCCGCATTGGTGGTGGCCGCGGCCAGTGCCAGGCTGGAGGTGGTGGACAAGGTCTACGTCGATTTTCGGGATCCGGACGGCTTGGCCCGGGAGACTCAAGCGGCGCGGGAACTCGGGTTCACGGGAAAGCTTCTGATCCATCCGGCTCAGATCGAAGCCGTCCATCACGTTTTCCGTCCGACGGATCAGGAGGTCGAGTCTGCACGCCGGGTGGTGGCGGCCTTCAAAGCGGTCCCGGAGGAGGGGACGATGGCCGTCGACGGGAGGATGGTGGACCTGCCGGTCGTCAAGCGAGCGCAGTGGATTCTCCGTTCCGCCCCGAAAAAGGGGTCATCCTGCCGAGGAGAAAGAGAAAATGGCATCGAGACGTGAGTTCCTGACCGCGGCTGCCATGGGCGTGGCCGCCAAGGCCGTTTCTGCGACTCCGGGATACGTGGGCCACGGATCGAGCACGTCGGACAGGAAGATCCGGATCGGGATCGTTGGAGGCGGGTTCGGTTGCAACTTTTACTGGCACGAGCATCCGCGGTGTGTGGTCGAAGCCGTGACCGACCTCTACCCGAAGCGCCGGAAGAGGCTCCAGGAAGTCTACGGTTGCGACAACGTCTACGAATCCATGGAGAAAATGCTGCAGGAGAAGACCAACGACCTGGATGCCGTGGCGGTCTTCAGCGGGGCTCTCGACCATGTGAAGCACACGAGAATGTGTTTCGAGAGAGGACTCCACGTGATCGCCGCGGTCCCGGCCTGCTTCACCATGGAAGAGGCGTACGAGCTCAAGGAGCTGAAGGAAACGACGGGTCTCCGATACATGATGGCCGAGACTAGTTACTACAACACGGCCTGCATCTACGCCAGGGAGCTTTTTCAGAAGGGCGGCTTCGGAGAGTTGTTCTACAGCGAAGTCGAGTACTATCACGACGTCTATCGCGAAGACATCATCAACGACCCGACGTCCAACTACTACCATCCCGACGGGTCCGCGAGCTGGCGGCAGGGGTTTCCTCCCATGCACTATCCGACCCATGCTCTGGGCTACATTGTGGGAGTCACCGGCGAGCGTATCGTCAGGACCTCGGCGCTGGGATGGGGGGATCCGGCGGAGATGGCCATGTTCGAGGCCAATCGGTACCAGAACCCGTTCTCCAACGCCGGCGCCTGGATGCAGACGGATCAGGGCCACATCGTACGCTGCAACATGTTCTGGCACATCGCCGCGGGGGGCGAGCGAGCCAACTGGTTCGGCGAAAAGGGGACTTTCTACATGACACGTCCGGGCATCCATCGCGTCATCTGGGACGGGCGGAACAGCAAGCCGAAAGAAGTGACCCTGCCCGAGTACTGGAACACCGGCCGGTTGCCGCCTGCGATGCGGCACGAGAGCGGTCATGGCAGCAGTCACACCTTCCTCACGGCGGAGTTCGTCAATGCGCTGGTTGAGGACCGGGAGCCGGCCATCGACGTCTACGAGTCGCTGGCCATGACCGTGCCGGGAATCGTTTCCCACCAGTCCGCCCTGCGGAACGGAGAGCAGATGGAGGTTCCCCAACTCGACCCGGCAACCTGACGGTACGCGGCGAGGGTCATCGCGAAACCTGGTTGACACAGCCAATCGGTGCGTGGTTGAGGCCGGGTACCGTCCGGACGAGAGGCATCATGGAAAACCCGCGGTCTGTCGAGAAGTTTCAGAGCAGTTGCCGCTTCGGTCTGGCGCAGGCGGATATCACTCCGCCCGTCGGCATCTATCACCGGATGTGGGGCGCCGCCAGCCACGACCGCTCCACCGGCGTGCATCGTCCCCTGACGGCGTCGGCCGTCGCGTTCGGGTCACTTGAGGAGGAAGGGCCTCCTTCGGAGTCCGAGCAGATCCTGATCCTGTTGGACCACGTCCTGTTGTGGCCCGCCGAGATGGACCTGCTGTTGGAAAGGGCGAGTCGCCTCTCCGGGGTGGGCCGCGACTCCCTGTTGGTGGTGTTCTCCCATACTCACGCCGCGGGCCTGATGGGCATGGAACGGGAGTCCCTGCCGGGAGGAGAGCTGATCCGCGGCTATCTGGAGCGGGTGGCGGCCTCGGTGGGCGATCTGATCTCCGCGGCCAGGTCGCGGCTGCAGACGGCCACCATCGCCTACGGCTTCGGCCGCTGCTCGTTGGCCCGGAACCGGGATTTGTGGGACGAAAGGTTGCAGCAATACGTGTGCGGGTACAATCCCGCAGGACCGTCGGACGACGCGCTCCTGGTTGCCCGGGTCACCGGTGAACGGGATGAGCCGTTGGCGGCCATCGTCAACTACGCGTGCCATCCCACGACCCTGGCCTGGCAGAACACGCTCATCAGCCCCGATTTTCCAGGCGCCATGCGGGAGGTTGTCCAGCGGGAGACCGGCGCGCCCTGCCTCTTCCTTCAGGGCGCCTCCGGAGACCTGGGACCCAAGGAGGGATTCGTGGGGGACCCGGAGGTGGCGGACCGGAACGGGCGCCAGCTCGGCTACGCCGCCCTCTCGGCCCTGTGTGAGCTTCCGCCTCCCAACCGGCGCTTTCGATACACCGGGCCCCGGGAGTCGGGCGCCACTCTGGGAACCTGGTCCTGGACCCGGGTTTCCCGCGGGGAGATGAGACGAAGCCGCCGGTGGAAGATGAGGCGCTGGGCCATCGACGTCCCGTACCGCGGGACTTCGCTCACCAGGGATCAGGTCGAATCCGAGCTGGAACGGTGCAGAGTCGGAGAAGCGCAGGCCCGCGCTGACGGAAATGAGGCCCGAGCCGGCGATTTCCGGGCCTTGGCCGAGCAGCAGACCCGCCGGCTGCAACGGCTCGAGTCCCTCCCTCCGGGTGAGAGCATGGCCTTTTCGATCTGGCTCTGGAGCATCGGGGACGCTTTCTGGCTGGCCGTGGAAGGCGAACCCTACCAGTTGTTGCAAACTTCGTTGCGGGCGCGGTTTCCGGGAGTGCCCATCATGGTGGCTTCCCTGGCCAACGGCGCCCGGGCCAACTATCTGCCCCCGGCCGCCGCCTACGGATCGGGGCGTTACCCGGACACTATCGCCGTGCTGGCCAAGGGCGCTCTGGAAACGATCATCGACCAGGCCGGGAACCGGATCGACAAGTGGCTGAGGTCCGAATAGCCCGTTCCTCTTCCCCGATCCGGCGTGCGGGTCGTCATCTCAACGAGGACGCCGGCGGGCGTTGCTCAGAAAGGCCAGCAGGCTGGCCAGCTCCTCCCGGCTCACCTGTTCCTCCAGGCCTGACGGCATGACGGAGACGTTTCCGGGGCGGATCTCGCGAATCTCCGACCGGGCGATCCGCACCTCGGTGTCCGGGCCGGTCACCAACTGGACCTCCTCCTGCCCCTCCTGGGTGACGACCCCCTGGTGGGTCTCTCCCGATTCGGTCACCACCACCACTGGCTCGTAGCCGCGGACGAAGCTGGCGCTGGGAAACAGGATGGACTCCAGCAGATCGCGCCGGGATCGGACGTCGCCGATCCGGGTGAGGTCGGGGCCGGACCGGCCCCCCTGGTAGCCGATGGCGTGACACGAGGAGCAGGCGGCGTTGCTGCTGTTGAAGACGGCCTGACCCCGGCGAATATCCCCTTCGTCCAAAGCCGCCAGCAGATCCTCCAGACGTGTTTTCTGCTGGACCGGATCCATTTCCAGGGAAGCCAGGAGTTGCTCCCCCTGGCGTTGCACAGGAGGCGGAAAGTTGGCCAAGGCCTGGTTCATGACGTCGGCCCGCAGTCCGTTCAGCCCTTTCGAATCCCGGACAGCCGCCATCAGCCGCCGGCCGAGATCTTCGTCTCCGCCGCTGCGATAGGCTCCAAGCAGCGGTGAGAGCACCAGGGGGCCGGCGGATCGGATCGTCTCGGTCAATTCCAGCATCTGATCGCGGTTCGGCCGGGATCTGCCCAGGACACCAGCGGCGCCGGTGCGGAGGTTCACCGCCGTCGCGGATCCGAGGTTCTGCTGCAACATTTCGAAGAGATCGGGGTCGAGTTCGTCCAATTCTCCCGGAATGGCCGCCAACGCATTCACCCGCAGCTCATGTTCAAGGGCCGGGTCACGCCCGACGCGGAGCAGGACCGTCCGGAGACGACCGGCGTCTTCGTCCCCAGGCTTCGGCAAGCCGCGAAGGGTGGCCACCGCCTCCCGGATCAGGGCCTCGTCGCCTCGCGTCAGGACCGCGACGAATCCGTCGATCCACGCGGACGGCGTCTCCTTGAGGGGGCTCCCGGCCATGGCCCGCAACGCCGTCAGGCGGGACTCGATGGAACCGGCGCCGGCAACCGTCGAAGCCAGCAGGCGCTGGATGGTGCCGTTTTCTGCGAACCTGGCCAGTTGCCGGGCCAAATCCGCCCTCTCCTCGGAGCCCGGATGGCGACGGGCCAGGCGCCGCCGAAAATACCGGGCCAACGCGTCTCCCCACTCCGGATGGCCCCCGGCGATCCAGGCGGCCGTCTGCTTGAGGATCGGATCCCCGGACGCGAGCAGAGGAGTGACGGACTCCGGCGTCAGTCCTCCCCCGGGCATCTGGTCCAGGGCGATGAGCGCGGCGCGCCGGGTATGGGCAGAAGTGGCCCGCAACCCGGCGGCGGTGTCGTCGGGATCGGCAATCTCGATCAGTGCATGGATCAGGGAGTGCTCCAGAATCCGGTCGTTCTTCGACCCGGTCCGAGTCAGCAACCCGGGTACGGCGCGGCGGTCGCCGATGCGTCCCAACGCCTCGGCGGCCACCCTCCGAATGGATGCGGAGCCCCGCTCCAGAAGCTCCAGCACCCTGGGTCCGCTGCCGGCGTCCCGCCAGACGCTGACCGAATGGAGGGCGGCCTGCCGCACGCTCTCGTCCGCGTCGGAGAGCGCCTGCCGAACGGCGGTGCGGGCCTCCTCTTGATGGATGCGGGTGAGTGTCCAAACGGCGTTTCGGCGCGCCTCGACGGAATCGGACGTGGCGAGCGTCCGGCTCAGCGCCTCCACGGCCGGACTCCCGGTCTTGGCCAGCGCCGCCATGGCCCGGTTCCGTACGGCGGGACGCCGATCATCCAGGAATGCCGTCAGTTGGGCGCCGCCGGCGTTGGCCCAGTCGATGCTCAGGCCCCTGGGATCCGCCGGTCCCGGCGCGCCTTTGCGCCGGATCCGGTAGATCCCGCCCAGGACGTCCGGCTTGTGGAGCTGGGAGGTGGGGCAGCAGAGCTTGTACCAGCCTCCCGTATCGGCCACCAGCAGGCTGCCGTCGGCGTCCTCCAGCACGTCGGTGGGATGGAAGTCGCGATCGCCGGAAACCAGGAAGTCCGAATCCCGGGTCTTGAAAGTCGCGCCGCTGGGCTCCAGAACGTGGCGCGTCACCTTGTTCAAGTTGAAGAGGCACGCAAACAGGTTGCCCTGGTACTCGCTGCCGAAGACCTGGGAGGCATAGATGGCCTGGGCGCAGGGAGCGGCCGGTCCCAGGTGCAGCATGGCCGGCAGCAGGTCCCCGGTCCTGGCGTGGCCGTGGAGGACGTCGTGCGTTTTTCCGTAAACGCTGCCATGGACAGCGTGAATGATGCCGTCCCGGCGGCCCAGTTTCGGATGTTGGACGAAGGTGGACGCCAACAGCCGTTCTCCCCGGGGCGTGAAGACGACGTCCACGGGGTTGTCCATCCCTCCGGACAGGACCGGCTCGATCCAGGGATCTCCGGGCCGCCGCCTGAAGATATGGGCGGCGCGGGTGACCAGGGGAGGACCGTCCGGCCGTTCGTAGGTCTGCTCGGCAAAGGCGCCCTTGGTCCAGTAGATCCAACCGTCGAGTCCCAGGTAGGGGCCATGGAGATCGTTGGCGCACGCGGTGAGGGTCTTGCCCGCGAACCATTCCTCCCGCCGGTCGGCGATGCCGTCGCCGTCGGTGTCCGTCAGCTTCCAGATGCTGGGAGGCGCCGCCACATAGAGCGACCCGTCGAACCAGAGGGCGCCCTGGGGAATCATCATGCCGTCGGCGAACGGCGTGCTCCGGTCGAAACGGCCGTCGCCGTCCGTATCTTCCAGGCGCTTGACGCGGTGCGGTTTCTGCTCAAGCTGTTGCTCGACGGGGTCGTTGGAACCGGAGGACTCGGTCACGTAGAGTCGGCCCTGCTCGTCGAAATCGATGGAAATGGGACGTTCCACCAGCGGCGGCCCGGCGACGAGCTCCACCTGGAACCCCTCGGCCACCGTCAACGTGGAGTCGCCCGGCGTTTCGTCCATCTGAAAGAGCCAGTACAGCAGAGCCGAAACAGCCAGCAGGACCAACCCGCAGAGCAGGGAAGAGCGAGGAAACCCGGTTTTCATTTTCTAATCGTCAGGCGAATAGTCGAACTCATCGAAGGGAAACATGGGCCGGGGCATCCTCACGAAGGGGAGCGTGGTCAAGTCGGGGCTGCAGCATCCCGGGCTGTTCACGACGATGATGGAACGAGCGATGGGTTCGTACTCGGTGCGCAATCCCAAGGGCGACTTGACCAGCACCAGCTTCATGTCCCGCGGTTCGATTCCGTGGCTTCGATACAGCTCCGGATCGGTGGTGGGAACGGGCCGCTGGGAGATCAGCAGGCGGATGCGTCCGATGGACAACACGACGGCCCTCCCCATCTCGACCTTACGTCCCGTGTAGACCCGGCCCTTGTAGCGGAACTCGCCGTCGGAAATGAGCTTGACCTTTCCCGTGACGCGAACGGGTGTGGCGTAGTCGGGATCCAGCTTTCCCCCGGCCCGCAGGGTGACGGTATTCCCGACTCCCGCCCGGATCGCCTCCTCGACCGCGACGGGATCGACGACCACGGCCGCCGTCGGTACATTGATTCCCTTGCTCAGGATGCCGGCGAGAATGCTGGTCCCGTCGCCGGGCGCGCCCCCCATGGTTCCGTCCGCGCCCTCCCCAAGCACCACCGGACCTCCGGGTGTCGACATGGCCTGCTCCAGGGCGTCGTCCACCGAGGGGAGGGCAACGACGAACGACTCTCTGACGGACCAGATGAAGCGGGCCAATTCATCGGCCTGAGATTTGGCCCGAGCCGGATCGTCGTCGGTGATGATCAGCGAGGCCCAACCCAGCTCCTCCACGTCCATCCAGGGTTGGACCGCGAAAACTGAAGCGGAGATGGTTGTTCCCCGGCCCTCCAAGGATCGGACACGCTCGTAAATCCGGCGGAATTCGCCCCGGTCGGTGAGCATGTTTTCCGCCTGGACCACCATGGGGATCTTCACGGTATGCATGGTGGGGCGGACGGCGCCCCGGAGAAGGGAGATCATCAAGTCACCCGCCCGCCGTCCGGTGTCGTAAAGATCCACGTGGGGACACGTCTGATATCCCACCAGGGCATCGGCGTTCTCCCGCATGGCGCGGGTCAGGTTGGCGTGGAGGTCCAAGGTGGCGACAATGGGAACCAATGGCCCCAACAGCTCTCTGGCCTCCCGCAGGACGGCGCCGTCGCAACTGTCGATTCCCTCGCCGGCCCAGGCGCCGTGCAGCGCCAACAGCAACCCGTCCAGGGGGCCTGCCTGCCTGATTCCCTCCTTGAGGCCATCCAGCAGCGATTGGAAATCGTCAGCCTTGATCCTGCCGTAACTGACCGCCCATCCACCCAGAATGGGCGCGATTCGCGCCCCTGCCCGGGTCAGCGCATCCACGAATCCATGCAGTTCGCTGTTCTCCGATTTGTGGCTTTCGATCAACTCGTGTCCGGGGGTCATCAGAAAGTGGCCCCGGACCGTAGCTTGAGGGGAAAATGTATTCGTCTCCTGCAATAATGCGGCGATTGCAACTTTCACGAATAGGCTCCGTGGAAGAGTCTAGGGTCGTGCCGTTCACCGCACAAGTTCTCCAGGAGTTGTTTCCATGAATCGAAGAAGCTTTATCGAGACCGGTCTGACGGCCGGAGTAGCGGCCGCCTCGACTGGTATTCCTCAGGCGCAGGGGAAGAGAACGGGTCGGCTCGCACTCCCGCAGCCGCGCAAGATCGCGCAGGAGGTGTTCGGCGACGGCGGCTACGACGCCATCTGGTACCTCGTGAACGTGGGGTTCGTGGTCCGGCTGGGGGAGGTGATTATCTTTCTGGACCCGATTCTCCAGAGCGGCAATCCTCTCTATGCCGAGTTGCGGGAGGCGCGCCGGAAGGCGGATCGGCTTCCTCCGGAGGTCCGTTTCTACGATCCCGACAGCCTCTACCGGGAGACCGATCACTACCCCCTCTCTGGCTCCGACGTGAAGCGGGCCGATTACGTCCTCGTGACCCACGACCACACCGACCACTGCGAGCCCCGGTCGGTCAAGTCCCTCTCGCGTCACAATCCCAGGATCCTGGCTCCGCCGGCCTGCCATCCCATGTTGATCGAAGCGGGAGTTCCCAAAGCGCAGTTGCAGCCGGTGGCGCATGGGGAACGCATCCAAGGGGAGGGCTTCACCTTGCAGATCCAATTTGCGTACCACCGAAACTCGGAGGGTGCTTGCGGGTTCCTTCTCGAAACCCGCTACGGCAACATCTATCATCCGGGCGACGGCCGGTTCGACCACCCTCACAAGGCCGAGAACTGCAACCTCGAGGTGGACTACCTGTTGCTTCCCATCAACGACACCAACCTGGGCGTGGGGTTCGCTGCGCTTTTGGCGCAGATCCTGCAGCCCAAGGTGGTCATCCCCTGCCACTACGGATTCACGTCGCCGCCGGTGAGGTCGCAGGGAGGTCATCCGGCGGAGTTCGTCACGGCGCTGGCGGCGCGCAACTATCGGTTGCCGGCCACTGACGTCTTGATCCTCAAGCCGGGAGGAAAAGTCGTCCTGGTCTGAAACTGGCGCGCCGGCGGCGTTCAGGCCGGGCCAGGCGGAGGTTGCGGCGGGATTGCCTCACGCGTACCCTTGCGGCGGCCTGTTTTTGGCCGTCGGAATGCGGATCACCGGGCATTTCTGTCAGATAATCGAGGCAGAACTGCCGATATAGGAAGGAAGGCACATGAAGCGGATCGTAATCGTCCTCCTAGCCGTTTTCGCAGTCGTTCAAGGGACTTGGACCCTTTTGCCGGCCCAATACATCCCGCGGGTGACTCCCGAGCACAAGCAGCTCTTTATCGACGACCACATCATCGGGAAGTTGGTCAATGTCAAGCGCACTCTGCACCAGCCCACGAAGCACCCCAACCCCATGATCCGGCCCGTGCATCCCTGGGAGAACTTCGTGGTGCAGGCGCGCACAGCTCCCTTCTGGGTTCCGGAAGAGAAGGTGTGGAAGTTCTACTACATGGCCTTCGCCAAGAAGGGGAAGGGAACGAAGGAG
>JAPOYZ010000423.1 GCA_026706325.1 Candidatus Aminicenantota bacterium | reverse complement strand
CTGCATCCCGGCGGACTGCGTTGCGATTCGGGCACATACTCCCGGTATGCGCGCCGAATCGCGCCTTGTCCGGCGGGCGCAGGAACGGTCTCGGTGCTCACGAGACTTTCACCACGGACTGCTAGACGGGGAAGCCGATGCGACTCCGAGAGCGGCCCAGAAACCCCCGCTTCATACGTTTCATCATGGTTCGAGCCTGCAGATACTGCTTGAGGAGGCGGTTGACGTCGGACACCGTCCGGCCGCTGCCGCGGGCGATCCGGCGGCGGCGGGAACCCTTGATGATCCTGGGGTTTGCGCGCTCCATGGGAGTCATGGAATTGATCATGGCCTCCATGGCGTCCAGTTGCTTTTCTTCGAGCTGGACCTGTCCCATCCCCTTGAACAGCCCTCCCTGCGGGAGCATGCCCATAACCTGTTCCAGCGGTCCCAGCTTGCGGAGCTGACGCAATTGGGCCCTGAAGTCGTCCAGGGTGAATTCATCCCTCCGGATCCTCTCCAGAATCTTCCGGCTGTCCTGCGGCGTCACCGCCGCTTGAGCCTTCTCGATGAGGCGGAGGACGTCCCCCTGGCCC
Source organism: Candidatus Aminicenantota bacterium (assembly GCA_026706325.1). Taxonomy (GTDB): domain Bacteria; phylum Acidobacteriota; class UBA6911; order RPQK01; family JAJDTT01; genus JAJDTT01. The sequence continues at coordinate 18,107 of JAPOYZ010000423.1, read as the reverse complement.
AGTATCCGGCCGGCCATCCGCTCCGGATGAAAGGTTTCGAAGGCGCCGTAGTCCTCACCCGTTCCGATGAATTTGATGGGCTTACCCGTGACGGTGCGGATCGAGAGGGCCGCGCCGCCGCGGGCGTCCCCATCCATCTTGGTGAGGACCACGCCGGATAGATCGAGCCGGTCTCCAAAGCTCTTGGCCGAACGGACGGCATCCTGACCCGTCATGGCATCGGCGACCAGAAGAACTTCGTGCGCCCCCACTCCGGCCACGATCTCCTGCAACTCGATCATGAGCTCCTCATCCACGTGGAGGCGTCCCGCCGTATCGACGAGCAGCGGGTCGAATCCCATGTTTGCGGCCCGCTTCCTGGCCGTCCGGGCCCGGCGAACCGGGTCCCGGGCCGGGGGGTCCTCCACCTCGATCCCGATGGCGGAGCCCACGACCGAGAGTTGATGGATGGCCGCCGGGCGGCGGACATCCGTCGACACCATCAGGGGCCGCCGGCCCTTGGCCTCGAGCCATCGCGCCAGTTTCCCCGTCGTGGTCGTCTTGCCGCTCCCTTGCAGCCCGACCAATACGATAACCGTCGGCCTTCGAACTCCCCTGGTCAGCTCGGCCGTCTCCGATCCGAGGAGGCGAGTGAGCTCCTCGTTGACGATCTTCACGACCTGTTGTCCCGGGGTGAGGCTGCGCATCACTTCCTGTCCCAAGGCCTTTTCCCGGATGCCGGAGATGAACGACTTGACCACGCCGAAATGGACGTCGGCCTCCAGCAGGGCGATGCGGATCTGGCGTAGCGAGGCATTCAGGTGCGCCTTGGAGACGCGCCCCTCCCCCTTGAGATCCCTCAGAATCTTCCGGAGCCGGGAGGACAGGTTCTCGAACATGACGTCAGCCTCGAACAGTCGCCGCCATTCTATCGCGCCTGTCAAAACCGGGCCGGCCCCGCCGGATCCCGCCGCGCCCGGCGTCCCGAATTGCTGGCAGCCCGTGGCAACAGGTCGTCACGGCGTTCGACCGCGGTTGCATCCCGCCGGACTGATTCCATAATCTCCGTTTTACTGCACTTTTGCATGGCCGCCGACAGTAAACTCTGTCGAATCGGATCACGAAGGACGCGCGGATGCGCCACCCGATCCGGCGACGTCAAGGGCCTTCCCGTCATCTTCCGCTCTCTCCGACCGGCATGGACCAGTCGCGAGGAGAGCCATAACTCACACGGGGACAGCAGTATAGAGAATGGTGTCCGTGCACATCGAAACGCCTCAGTTGTGCACATGGTTCCGGCTGTCCCATGTGCACTCCCCGAGCGGCACGTAACGCCGCTTTTTTGCTGATAGCGGCAATGTCGCGGTTCACCGTGGCCGGTTGCACCTACCTGTTCCTCTTGGCGACGTAGCGGTACAGGTCCTTGCGTTGGAACTCCTTCAGGGGAATGTTCCCCAGCGCGGCGTTAAGGCTCTTGAACGAGAGCGCGTGGCGACGCCGGGGGCGCATGCGAAGTTTGCAATACCCCTCGAAGAAACGCTCGTAGAAACTCTGGACCGTCCAGGTCGTTCGGTTCCCTCCGGCGAGCTCCTGCTTGAGCTGCTTCCAGATGCCGTCCAGGATGCTGAACTCGATTCGTGTCTGGAGCGGCTGTTCGCTCCGGTCGTTTGGGGCATACATTCTGAGCCGACCGGATCTGTTCGGCCAGTACTTGCCGCCGACTTATCGCCGTCTCCTCCGGCGATCCTTCACCTTATAGATGCCCATGCATCTCCTCCTTTCTGGATCCGGGTTCTTCGCCCTGTGGCGAATCGTACCACTGCTCCAGAGAGAACCGGAGAATCTCTTCTTTCCCGCAGGAAGTCCGTTGATTTCAGTTAATGGAATTCGACCGGGGTACTCGTATGTACAGGGAGATCGTTACCGCCGACTCGGCGCTACCGGCGATGCGGTTGTCAACATTCACCTCCCTGGCCAATCCTGTGAACGTTCGGCCGCATCCTTCCCAAGTCCAGCACGCGCTAACGGAAAAAGTGATGCCCTTGCATTGGCAACGCCGTGTCCCGACCGTTCCGGTAGATTTGCACGAACCGCGCGGCAGAACATAACCGGTCCTCGGCGCGAACGGCAGCGAAGCCCCCGCTCGATCCAAACCGACTTGCCGAAGCGGTGACCACGCCAATCGGAAACGGGACACCTTCATGGGAACAATGTTCCCCCGCCGCTTATTCCTCCGGCGTCATCTCCTCATCCGATCTCACGTCTCGGCTCAAGGGAATCACCGGCAGTGTGGTGAAGATGCCGCTCATGGCATCCAACTCCACGGCCACACCGGTGAATTGCTGAGCTCCTGGAGGTGCCGCGCAACGCATGGACCCGGTGAATTCCGACGTGTCGTGCTCGAACAGCTGGCTGATGAACATGGCCGTCTGACCGTTAGCCGGCAATGTGACCGGCTGCGTTTCGATCGTCTCGCCGTCCATCATCAGGAGGCAGGTCAACGTCAACTCGGACTCGCTCAAGTTGCGGAGTGCCGCTCCGGTGTTGATGCCCCCCATCTGGCGAACCGGAATGATGGCGTCCCGGACCGGTTGGCCGGCTCCCACGCCGGCCACACCGATGCCGGGAGCGTCAAAGCGAAGCACCCCACCGATGGGACTGAGATCCTTGGCGATTACCCTCACCGATCCCGTCACGAGGTCTCCCGTGCCATTGGTCGAAATGGTGATTTCTCCCAGGGAGGGCAGTTCGGACTGGAGGGTCAGAGCCCCGAAGTCTGTGGCGGACAGATTGCCCGTGACGTCCACCATCGAATCCGGATCGATGATCTCACCGTCCTGGCCATAGAAATACACGAGAGGCTGAATCGGCGTCGCGGCCAAGTTCACCAGCACCACATCGGAGCGGAAGGATTCGCCATTGGCGAAGTGCGCGAAGTCCAGAACCGGCGGCTGTGAGCTCCGATAGAAACCCGACCCGATGACGAAGTCGAAGGGGAGAACGGCTCCGCCCTCCCTTTGGATTTGGCCGGTGAACTCTCGAGCGTAGCCCAACTTGGGGATGTCGGCATTGTCGGTGTCGTCCGTGGGATCGTCAAAGTAATATTCCACGAAGCCGCCTTCCGGGCTGCTTTTCGCCGCCTCGATGACCTGCGGCAGAACGAGCTTTCCCGTCACGGCGTCTCGGACGGTCGCCACCAAAGGCCGCATCTCGAATCTGTCCGGAAACGCCGCGTGTAATATGATTGAGTTGCTAATACGATCCAAGACGTAGAGGTACACGGAACCATGTCGCCAAGGCCCGTTCGGATCCCGGAAGGCGACCCGGGCTCTCGTTAATTCTGCCAATCCGGCGGTGTCTATGGCATCGGAAGCGAACTTTACAGCTTCCGCGACGAAGGCCTTCAAGGTTTCGCGATCCACCACGTCCTTGGCAGTGACGGTCGGACTGCCGTAATCAATCTCTTCTGTTTCCAGGTGGGATTCGTTGAGATCGAATCCAGCGAGCAGCATCAGCGGGGACTTTATAAAGCCCGATAAATATACGGCGGCATGGCCGGAGGCCCCTGGTATACCTTGCTGGTCTGGAAAAATAGGGGTAGTCGCATCGAATTGTCCTTCCGGTTCTTGCAATAATGTCTGAGACAATGCCTGAAGGTAAGTGGCGAAAGCCAAGTCGAGAGCTCCCGGATCGGGAGAAGTGAAGCTCTCCACCAAGTCCTCCAGCACGGTTCGTTCGAGTCCCAGCGAAGAAAGGATTGCCAGAGCAATGGGGAATTTGAGTAGCCTGCCCGACAGGGACATGTCCTTCGCGTGAACGAACACCCTGAAGTCGGGCGTCAATGACACAAGGTAAGTGGAGCCGGAACGGTAAGCACTCCCTTCCTGTCTGACGAGGCATCCAGTATATGCGATGTTCCCCAGGCTTGCTGCTTCTGTGTTCTCCTCCAGAACCCTGAACTGATTTCTCACGGCCACCACGAAGTCCTGCAAAGTAGCGCTTCCGTGTTCCACCTGATGCGCCGTCACAAGCGGGTTGGGAGGAGGAGTCGCGCCGGCAAGGAGTGCGCAGTCTCCCTGAGGCTGCTCGGCGACTTGCAGAGACTGGGCCCAAGCGACGTCCACCTCGAAAATGACGCCAGCCAGCACGAGTAGGCCAACCACAAAAAATAAGGATGTCCTGGTTTGCCAATTTCCGACTTGCATCGTATGTTCCCCCTTACTCATCTCTCCCGTCCAAGTTGTAGACTTGCATCCGGCACCCCCACCGCAGCATCCGCGTTGACGTTGCTGATGACCAGATTCACCGACCATCCTATCCCCATCCACGTCATCTGGAAAGTACAGAATCGTCCCCCCGGGTCCTGGGCCGTTCGTGGGCGTGAAGGGACCTTCGTCCCCGGATCGCCACGCCCACGCCCCCGAAACCTGACAATTTCGACGGCCGCTTTACTGCACTTTCGCATGGCCGCCAACAGTACATTCTGTCGAATCGGATTACGAAAGGTGCGCGGCAATGCCACCCGACCCGGTGGCGTCAAAGGCTTTCCCGTCCACCTCCACTATCCCCGAGCGGCCACCCTGTGGGCGACAACGCGGCCGTAACTGATTGAGACGCCAAGGGATCGGGGAAGACGGGTTTGTGAGTCACCGGGACCGCCTATTGTGAATCGACCCCGCTTGTCCCATTCACACTCCCGGATCGGCACGAAACCCCAATTACGCACACCCGAAAGGAGTTCCCAACAAGCGTGTCGGCTGCCAGGTGCAGTAGCCGTCGATCATGACCTTGACGGAACGATTCTTCGCCACCGGTTGCAACTTGATCGGTCCCTTCAGTGCGGCCGTCATGCCGCCATAGTAGTCGAGAACCCTCACCTCCTCGGTGAGCGCGGCTACAGGTCTGCGGTACAGAAGAGCTTGGCGCGGAATGAACTCATCGTGGACAGTAGTGTCCAATTCGGGAAAGTTCCGATTCACACGGGGCAACGTGTTCGACCCTCGTTATTTTCAGTGAACGGATGTCTCCCCCGGGGTTGCTGTGGCCCGCCGACCTTGGGGTTCCCGGGAATTAGCGGTTTTGTCCGGGTGGTCCCACAGAAGCCAATTCGACCATTGGAATCTGGCGAGTGTGCTACCACTCGACAGGCTCGAAGTCCGACCCTGCACTCCTCTCGGACAACGCTGGGGCGGATTGTGTCTCTGGCTCCCTCTCGGTAGGATTCCCATCATCGCCAAGCTCAGGCGGGTCCCATCCAAATGGTCCACACCCCCTCCTCCCGGTCGATCTCCTTCCACGCGGCCCTGCGGACCTCGCCGGAGTGTGTCGCCGTCAGCACCAGGAACTCGAAGGCCAGCTTCAACACCGGCCGCGCGTTGGACGCCTGCACCGACCGGAGCGCGGCCGCCACCTCACAGTGAGGCAACGCCCGCATGTGACGCACCACCTTTCCCTGCGCACCGAGCACCGGGCCGATCCGGTCACAGGGGTTGTCGGGCCGAAGATCCATCGCCACGGCCCACTTCAGGACCGCGCGGATGCGCTGGCGCAGCTTGCGGGCGGTGGAGGCCTTCTCGTGCCAGATTGGAGCGAGGATCCCGATCACGTCGGCAATCGTCACCTCCGCAATCGGCATCTCACCAATGCGAGGGAAGGCGTGGTGCTCCAGGCTCCCCAGCCAGAGCCGAGCATGCCGGGCGGAGCGTCAGCCCGGTCGCAACTGCTTCCAGACCGTCCGGATGGCGTCAGCGAAGGTGGGCATCGACTTGGACTCCCGCTTCCCGGCCCTGGGGTCGCCCCCCTCACAGGCCAGCTTGCGGTTGGCGAACGCCTTCTCGCGCGCTTCCTTGAGCGAGACGAGGGTGAATCCACCGAGTCCGAGCTAAAGCGACACTTATGGACATTACTGGACGTACCGGGACGCTATGGCCGTCGTTAGAACTACAGCCCGCCGGACTGCGTTGCTCCTCGGTCACATATTCCCGATATGCTCCCTCAGAGCGCCTTGTCCGGCGGGCGCAGCCCCGGTCCCGGTGCTCGCGAGACTTCTGCCACGAACTGCACGTCTGGGGGAGGAAATTGGAGTCCCCGGGAATGAGAGATTTTCTGGTCGGAACCGCCGGTCACATCGATCACGGCAAGACCACCCTCCTGAAAGCCCTGACGGGCATCGACGCCGACCGCCTGGAGGAAGAAAAGCGCCGCGGGATCACCATCGACATCGGCTTCGCCCACATGTCCCTGGGTCACGTCCGCATTGGGTTCGTCGACGTTCCGGGGCACGAAAGGCTGGTCAAGAACATGCTGGCCGGCATCGGCGGCATCGACCTGGCTCTGCTCATCGTCGCCGCCGACGAATCGATCATGCCGCAGACGCTGGAGCACTTTCATATTTGCCGGCTCCTCGACATTCCCGCAGGAATCGTCGTCCTCACCAAGTGCGATTCGGTGGAGCCGGAACTTCTGAACCTGGTTCGGGAAGAGATTCGAGCGATGACCCGGGGCAGCCTGCTTGAAAACAGTCCGGTCATCGCCGTGGACAGCATCTCGGGGAGCGGGCTGGAGCGACTGAAACAGGCCCTGCTCGATCAAGCTCGAGGATCCGGTCGGAATCGTGGCTTCCGGCGGGAACGATTGATCCGGCTGCCGGTGGACCGGGTCTTCATCAAGCGGGGATTCGGGACGGTGGTGACCGGCACCCTGACCTCGGGAATCATCGAGCAGGGAGACGCCGTTGCCGTCTATCCTTCCGGAAAGAGGGGCAAGATCCGGCGCGTCGAAATCTTCAATTGCGAGGCCGCCAAAGCGGTGGCGGGCCAGCGGACCGCATTGAACCTCTCGGGACTGGCAAAGGACGACCTGAGCAGGGGGATGGTCCTTTCGCGGCCCGGAGGTCTTCGGCCGACTCGTTCTCTGGACGCCTCGATCAGCGTGCTGACGGACGCGCCGCGCCCGCTGAAACGTAGAACTCCAGTCCGGTTTCACCACGGAAGTGGACAGTGGCACGGCCATGTGTATCCACTGGAAGGGAAAGTGGTGGCTCCCGGCCAGCGCGCAATGGTTCAGTTGCGACTCGATCAGCCCGCCATGTGCTGGATTGGAGACCGGTTCATTCTCAGGATGGACTCTCCGCCCGTCACCGTCGGAGGCGGAGTGGTGTTGGACGACCACCCGCCCCGTCACCGTGCCCGGAATCTCTCCGGAGCGCTGTCGGCATTGAAGGCACTTCATTCGGGGCTGGAAGCCGTCAACCGCGGCACGGACCAGATCCGGCTCGAGTTCCTGGTTCGATCAAAAGGGGAACCCGGGATTGACATCGGCGAGTTGGCCGCCCGGACCGGTTCGCCGCGGAGGCGCTTGCTGGAACACCTGCGGGAGCATCCGGATATCGAGCTCGTGCCCCAGGAACCGTCTCTGGCAGTGACGCGGGCAGCCCTGCGAAATCTGCAGGAATCGATGCTCTCCTACCTGAACGATTTCCACTCTCGAAACCCGCTGGCCGCGGGCGTCTCCAGGGAAGAGCTTCGAAACCGGTTCCTGAGGTCCTCCAGTATCGACTACTTCCAGTTCCTGCTGCAGCGCCTGGAGCAGCGGGAACTGATCCGCATCGACCGCTCGATCGTCATGCGGCGAGGTTGGGCGCCCCGCCTGAATCCGGCTCAGGAGGGAGTGCGGCGGTCCATTCTGGATGCCCTCCGGAGAAGTTTTCCCCGGCCTCCGAACCTGACGGAGCTGAAGCAGCGGCTGCACCACCCCCCGTCCAGGACCGAAGAGGTCTGTTTCTTCCTGATCCAACAAGGCGATCTGGTCCGGGTCGGCGGGGAATTCGTCTTGACCCCGTTTCAAATCGACCGTCTCAAAAACGAACTCAAGATCAAGTTCTCTCCCGGCCAATCGTTTTCGGTCCCCGAGTTCAAGGACTCCCTGGGGATCAGCCGCAAGTACGCCATCCCGTTTCTCGAGTACCTGGACCGGGAGGGAGTCACCCGGCGCCAGGGAGACGGAAGAATCGTTCTTTAATTGAACATGGAAGCCCTCCGGGATAGCCTGGACCGTGTAAGGGGCGGCGAGTCTCCTTCCTCAACGGAGGTTTGGACATGAGAACAGGCAGGTTGGCGGCAGCGGCGGTTTCGCTGGGACTTTCAATGGTGGAGGCTTCGCCCGCCGAGCAGGACCAACCAGAAGGGCCCATCGATATCGGTTCCCGCCTGGAACTGTTCGTCGACGACTTCCTCATCGAATCCATGGCCGGGCTGGAACTTCGACTGCAGCACCCGCGGTCCGCCGGGAAAATCGTGGTCTTCGACCGTCCCTGGGAAGGCACCACCAGCGTCTATCACACCGTCTTCAAGGATGGAGACGGCTATCGCCTCTACTACCGGGGCAGCAGCGCTGCGGACTATGCCGACAAGGCCCAGTTGAGTCCGGAGGAAAAGATCGTCCCCAACCATGAATCGGTGACCTGCATGCTGGAGAGCCGGGATGGGATCGAGTGGACCCGGCCCTCCCTGGGCCTGGTCGAGTTCCAGGGATCCACCGACAACAACATCGTCTGGAAAGGAACGGCATCCTGCTGCTTCGCTCCGTTCAAGGACGCCAATCCCGATGCTCCCCCCGAAGAACGCTATAAGGCATTGGGCAACGCGGGACCCGGATGGCCCAATCACGTCCTGAAGGCGTTCGTCTCGGCGGATGGAAAGCGGTGGCGACTCGCCAGCGAGGAGGCGGCCATCAGCGACGGCAAGTTCGACTCGCTGAATGTCCCCTTCTGGGACCCGGTCCGTCGCCGGTACGGGGCCGTCTACCGCGACTCCGACGGAGTCCGCAGCGTCAAGTTCGCCACCTCCAGGGACTTTCTCAATTGGACTCCGGGAATCTGGGCCGACTACGGCGGCACTCCCCGCGAGCACCTTTACACGAACGGGACACAGCCCTATTTTCGCGCGCCCCACATCCTGATCGCGCTCCCCAAGAGGTTCGTCCCCTGGAGGACGTACCATTCCACCATGCCCACCGCGGGAGTCTCGGAAGCGGTCTTCATGAGCAGCCGCGACGGCATCCACTGGGACCGGCGTTTCATGGAGGCGTTCATCCGCCCGGGCCGGGACCCCCGGAACTGGGTACACCGTACCAATATGCCCTCCGCCGGCGTGGTTGCCACTTCCGATGACGAAATGTCCCTCTACGTGTCGCGCCACTACACCTTTCCCAGCGCCCACCTGGAGCGGATGGTGCTGAGGACCGACGGCTTCGTCTCCATCCACGCTGGCCATGAGGGGGGAGAATGGGTCAGTCGTCCTCTGATCTTCGAGGGCGGAAATCTGGTTCTGAACCTTGCCACCTCCGCGGCCGGGAGCATTCGCCTGGAGGTGCAGGACACGAATGGCCGTCCACTTCCCGGGTTCGCACTGGAGGAATCGCCCCTGATCTGGGGGGATGAGATCGAGCATACGGTGAGCTGGGAACGCGAGTATGGCCGGCCGGCCTCGGACCAGCCCCTGAAGAGGATCGCCGGCAAACCGGTTCGACTCAGGTTCCTCATGAAGGACGCGGACCTCTACTCCCTCAGGTTCAGGTAGCTGGAGTCCCGGTGAGTGCAAAAACCAGGGACAGCCGCCGTCGCTTCAGCCGGCTGCTGGCCGGGATTCTGTCGTTAGCCTGCCTTGGCGCCTCCCCCAGCTCCCTACGGATCGCCCGGCCGGAAGAATCCGCAACTTCCGGCGCGGCCGCGGACGAGTTGCGCCGATCCACCGAAACGGTCCTGGCCAGGGTCAGCGCGATTCGCAACCTCCCCGCCGCAGGCTCCGTCGACATCGGCCTGCGAAGCCGCGAGGAGATTCGCCGCTACATCCTCGCCCGCATGGCTGAAGAGTATCCGCCCGAGGAACTCGAACTCGACCGCCGGCTTCTGCTGAAGCTGGGCCTGATTCCGGACTCTCTCGACTATCCCGGCACCTTGGTGCTCCTGCTCACGGAACAGGTGGCCGGATACTACGACCCCAAGACCCGGACCCTGCATGTCGCCGACTGGGTGCCGGTCCAGGAACAGCTCCCGGTGATGGCTCATGAGCTGGCCCACGCGCTTCAAGACCAGTACTTCGATCTTGACCGGCTGCTGGAAGGGGTAGAAGGAAACGAGGACGCCACCCAGGCCCACGTCGCCGTGGTGGAGGGAGAGGGACTGGGACTGATGCTGGAATACGTTCTGCAGCCCCTGGGGCAGAGCTTCCTGGACATTCCGGACCTCGTGCAGATGCAGAAGAACCAGATGGAGCAGGCACGCCAAAGCTACGACGTCTTCCGGAAGGTTCCCCCCTTTATCCAGGAAGCGCTGCTCTTCCCCTACGTCCAGGGGGCGCGATTCCTGCAACACTACGTCAGGCGCCACGGATGGCCGGGTGTGGACCGCCTCTACGCCGACCTGCCCCGGTCCACGGAACAAATTCTCCATCCGGAAAAGTACGAGCCCCCGAGGGATGAACCGGCTCGCGTGGAACCCCCGCCGCTTCCCGCCGGCCTCGGGGGACACTGGGAGCGGATCTACCGGAACGTCCTGGGAGAATTCATGCTCCGGCTGATCCTTGACCAGTTTCTGGAAGCGGATCCGGCCCGGGACGCAGCCGCCGGCTGGGACGGCGACTCGGTCCAGCTCTTTGAGGGCGCCGAAGGAGAGTTGGCCCTTTGGATCCGTTCGGTCTGGGACACCGAACAGGACGCCTCTGAGTTCGTCGAAGCCTACGAAAACCTCATCCGGCTCAAGTACAGTCCGGCCGGTCCGCGGGAGGACCCGGACGGGGCGGCGGCGCGCCGCCTCTGGAGAACGGAAACCGACCTCCTGATTCTGGAGCGGGCCGGCCGCCGTGTCGACCTGCTGGAAGCCACTTTGCAGGGTCAAAGCGGCCATCCCTGAGCGGCCGGCGATTTGACAGTGTGGGAGCCGGAGGATTAAGATCCGGTCATCGAATCTTGATTTTGGATATCTGAGAGGTCACCGGCAATGGGTGGTTTGGGTGTTTCGGAACTCGTCATCATTCTCATTATCGTGGTCGTGATCTTCGGCGCCAGCCGCCTTCCCCAACTGGGGAAAGGACTGGGTCAAGGAATCCGTAATTTCAAGGATTCCATGAGGGCCTCCCAGGAAAAAGGGATCGAGAAGAAAACGGAATAGTCCCGGCGCCGTCCCCCCTCCGCGACCCCCATCCATTGGGAGGGGCGTTTTGCAATCGCCCATTCTCCGGTCGCCGCTGTGGTGCTGGGGGTCCGGCGGTTTGGAAACCGCCGCTCCGGCGGGAGACTTTCGTTCTAACCGGTTTCGGCAACGACCCAGTCCAGATAGGGCCTGCTTCCCTCCTGAACCGGCCAGCAAAGGACTTCCGGGACATCGTAGGGGTGGAGTTCCCCGATCCGCTCCATCAATTCCCGCAGCCGGCCGTCCCGGGTCTTGATCACCAGCAGGAGTTCGGCGTCCTCCTCGATCCGGCCCTCCCACTTGTAAACCGAGGTCACGTTCTCGATAATATTCACGCAGGCGGCGAGACGGTCCTCAACCAGCCTCCGGGCCAGTTTTCGGGCGGCGTCGGCGCTGTCGATGGTGCAAAAGACGATTCGGACCGGTGTCATAGGCTCCTCCTCTATGGCTATCAGCCGCAAGGCCCGACGGGAAACCTTCTGGATCCTGCTCCTGGCGGCCTGCTTTTTCCTCACCTACATCCTGATCTTCGCCGAAGGGGGCTACCTGGAGTTCCGCAAGGCCCGGGGCGAGTTGCAGCAACTCCTGATGGAAAACCAGGACCTGCGCCAACAGCAGCAACTCTACCGGGAGAAGATCCGTAAGCTGCGCGAAGACCCCGACGAAGTCGAACGCATCGCCCGGGACCGCCACGGCTACGCCAAGCCGGGCGACATCATCGTCAACCTGCCTGGCCGGACCGATTCGCCTCCAGGCCGCGATCCAGGAAGTCGATAAACTCCTCCGGGTTCCGGGTCAACCCCGGAAAAGTGGCCACCACCTCGTCTTCCGGCGACAGCACCACGTAGAACGGAAGCGCGATGGTCCCGAAGCGCTCCTGCTCGAGACGCATGTTCTCGGTATGCTCCGGTCCCGTGCCGTCGGTGTACAAACGGACCAGAAGATACTGGCGAAGCCTCTCTTGAACCTTGGGCAGGGTAAAGACGTTCGCCTCCATCCAGCGGCAATTGGTGCAGGTGTAGCCGGTAAAATCGATGAAGACCGGCTTGCCCGACTCCCGGGCGCTGGCCAGACCGGACTCATAGTCGTCGATCCACTCCAGTTCTTCGCCGGCGCCTTCCCCAAGGGAACCCACGACGGACGCCGGATTCCCGTAGTCGCGAGGAGGCAGGAACGCGTCCAACTCTCCCAACGGGAACCCGATAAGCCCCCGGATCAGATGAATCGAAATGGCGGCGAAGAAGACCGCGAAGAAAGCCCGCGAAACTCCGATGGATTCGGTCGCCTGTTCGTGGGGAAACCGAAACCAGCCCAGGAGATAGAAGAGGATCATCACCGAGATGGCCAGCCAGATGGCGATGAGGCCCGGCCGGGTCAGGAGCTCCCACTGGTAGACCAGATCCACGTTGCTGAGGAATTTGAAGGCGAAAGCGACCTCCAGGAAACCCATGGTGATCTTGACCGAGTTCAGCCAGTTTCCGCTTCGGGGCAACGACTTGAGCCAGGACGGGAACAACGCCAACAGGAAGAAAGGGGACGAAAAGACCACCGCGAACGATGTCACTCCCAGCAGCGACCACAGCCAGTCACCTTGAATGGCGGCGACCATCAGCGTTCCCACGAAGGGGACGGTGCAGGTGAAGGACACCAGCGAAAACGTCAGCGCCATGAGCAGGATCCCGGCGATCCCCCCCGTGGCCGACGCCTTCCGGTCCAACGCGGTCGTCCAACTGGCGGGGAGACGAAGCTCCAGCACTTCGAACAGGCTCAGGGCGAAGGCAACGAAGATCGCGGCGATCAGGAGATTGATGCCCGGGTTCGCCGCCAGGCGGTTGATGCCGCCCGATCCGAAGAGGAAGGTGAGGCCGAAGCCCAGCAGCGTAAAGGTCAGGATGATCCCCAGGGAATAGAGGGAGGCGTCGCGGACCGCCTGGCCGCGCGACACGGCCTGACGTTTGGTGAAGTAGGAAACGGTGATGGGGATCATGGGGAAAACGCACGGCGTCAGGAGCGCCAGCGCTCCCATGCCCATGGCAAAGGCGATGTAGCCCAGCGTCTCCACGGGAATTCCGCCAGCGTCCCCGGCGGCAGCCGCGTCACTCGAAGCGGCTCCGGAAGGCTCTTCCTGGACAACCGGGGCCGGAGCGGGCTCCGCTTCTTGGGTATCAGCCGGCGGACTCCCGGCGGTGGCCCGAGCCTCCGCAACCCGGACGGCGGCTTCGAAACCCTTGGTCTGGGGCGGCAGGCAGAGAGTATCGCTGCAGACCATGAAGCGGACCTTGACTCCGAGCGTTTCTGCACCCGGCCCGGTCGAGGAACGTACTCGGACCGGTACGCCAAAGTCCACCTGTTCCTCGAAATACTCGGTATCGATATCGAAACTGGGATCGTAGGCGACGATGGGGGTAGGCTGGGTCACGGGACCGGCGGCCTCGAACGACGACTCCTCCACGACGGTCACGCTGGTCTTGACCGGCGGAGGCGGCTGGTTGAGCGAGTAGATATGCCACCCCGGCGCCAACTCGGCGCGCAGCTTCGCTTCGAAGACCTCCCCGGCGGGAACCTCAGCCGAATCCACCAGCAGTTCGAAGCGAACCTGGTCTTGAGCTTGTGCCGGCAGGATCAGGAGCACCCAGACCCAGCCGGCTCCACACGTTCTCACAATCCGTCGAATTGCATTCCTCACGCTGACTCCTGCCGGTGGACGACCCGGCCGCCCACCACGGTTAGCACCGGCGCCCCGCGAAGCTCCCAGCCCCGGAACGGACAATTGCGTCCCTTGGACTTGAAGCGCGACGGATCCACCACCTGCCGGCGTTCCGGATCGATGACCGTCACGTCGGCGTCCGCGCCTTCCGCCAAGGTTCCCTTCCCCAGTTTGAGGATTCGGCTGGGATTGAGACTGAAGAGTTCCACCAGCCGCGGGACCGAGACCACCCCGGCACAAACCAGATGCTCCCAGCAGAGTGGGATGGCCGTCTCCATGCCGATGACGCCGCTGGCCGCCGCTTCGAACGGCTCCTCCTTGTCCAACCGGGTGTGGGGCGCATGGTCGGTGGCCAGACAGTCGATGCTCCCGTCCGCCAGACCCTCCAACATGGCCTCGACATCGGCTCGCTCCCGCAGTGGAGGCATCATCTTGAAGTCGGTGTCGAAATCCTGGATGTCGTCGTCGGTCAGGCTGAAGTGATGGGGCAATACCTCGCAGGTCACCCGGATTCCCTGCGCTTTGGCGGCCCTCACCTGGTCCAGGGACTCCCGCGTGGAAATGTGGAGAATGTGGACCCGGCCGCCCGTGATCCGGCTCAGGATGATGTCGCGGACCACGTGGAGCTCCTCGGCGCCGCGGCTCATCCCCCGCAACCCCAGCCGGGTCGACGCCTTCCCCTCGTTCATGCATCCGCCGGCGGCCAGGAACAGGTCCTCGCAATGGTCCATCACCGGGATGTCGAAAATCCTGGCGTATTCCAGCGCCCGGCGCATGACCTGGCTGTCCTGCACCGGGCGTCCGTCGTCGGTGATGGCGACGATCCCCGCCGAGTGCATCTCCCCGATCTCCGCCAGTTGTTCGCCCCGGGAACCCAAGGTGATGGCGCCGGTGGGATAGACGTTCACCAGGCCCGCCTCGGCGGCCCTTTCCAGAATGAACCGGGTGATGGCGGCGTTGTCGTTGACGGGAGTCGTATTGGGCATGCAGACGATGCTGGTGAAGCCTCCGGCCGCCGCCGCCCGGGACCCGGTGAGAATGGTCTCCTTGTCCTCCCGGCCCGGTTCCCGAAGGTGGACGTGCATGTCGACGAAACCGGGAGCGACCACGCAGCCGTCGACATCGATGGTCTCGCTGGTCTTGCGAGTGGCCACGTTCCCCACGCCCGCCACCTTCCCATCCTCGATGAGAACGTCCGTCCGCCGATCCAGATCCTGGGACGGGTCCACGACCCGGCCTCCGCGCAGCAACAGGCTCAAGGCTCCTCCTCGCCGGCTCCCAACAGGAGATACAGGACCGCCATTCTCACCGCCAGCCCGTTGGTCACCTGATCCAGTATGACCGAATGTTCCCCGTCGGCGACGTCCGGATCGATCTCGACGCCGCGATTGATGGGTCCCGGATGCATGATGATGGCGTCCTTGCGGGCGGACCGCATCCTCTCCCGGCTCAGTCCGAAGAGACGGAAATATTCCCGGACCGAAGGAAAGAAGACTTCATGCTGCCTCTCCCTCTGGGTCCGGAGCATCACCACCACGTCCGCATCCGCCAGGGCCTCCTCCAGATGGAAGGTGACGGTGGCTCCCAACTGTCCGAACTCCAGAGGAATCAGCGTCGGAGGGCCGCAGATCCGGACCCGGGCCCCCATCTTGTTCAACAGATAGGTGTTGGAACGGGCGACCCGGCTATGAGCGATGTCCCCGACAATGGCGACCTTCAGGTCCCGGATGGAACCCTTGCGCTCCAGGATGGTGTAGGCGTCCAGCAGCGCCTGGGTCGGATGCTCGTGCATTCCGTCCCCGGCATTGACGATGGAGCACTCCCGGCAGGCCTCGGCCAGCAACCAGGGCGCTCCGGCCGACTGGTGCCGCAGGACGATGATCTCGGGACTCATGGATTCCAGGTTGCGGGCCGTGTCGACGAGAGTCTCCCCCTTTCCCACGCTGCTGGTGGAAACGCTGAAGTTCAGGATGTCGGCGCTCAGGCGCTTGGCGGCGATCTCGAACGATGAGCGGGTGCGGGTCGACGCCTCGTAGAAGAGATTGATGATGGATCGGCCTCGAAGCGTCGGCACCTTCTTGACCGGACGGGTGGCGATCTCGCCGAAGCCCCGCGCCGTGTTCAGAATCAGCTCGATGTCGCCGACCGGCATCCCTTCGATGCCCAGAAGATGCCTGCTGCTAAGCGGCATGGGTTACGCGCCCTTCCGGGTGAGAAACACCCCCTCGTCCCGATCCACAGGGGCGATGTGCACGTCGACCGTCTGGTCTTCGCGAGTCGCAACCCGGCGGCCCGTGAAGTCCGGCTGGATGGGAAGCTCGCGGTGTCCCCGGTCGATGAGCACCACCAGCTCCACCCGTTTGGGCCGGCCGTAGTCCAGAAGACTCTCCAGGGCCGCCCGCACGGTACGGCCGGTGTAGAGCACGTCGTCCACCAGCAGCAGGGTCCGGCCGGTGACGGGAAAATCCAACTGGGATGCTCCGACGATGGGCTGCGGCCCGACCAGGGACAAGTCGTCCCGATAGAAGTTGATGTCCAGGATCCCCAGCGGCAGGCGGTGCCCCGCCAGATCCTCGATATTCCGCTGCAGACGCCGCGCCAGGGGAACTCCGCGGCGGCGGATCCCCACCAGAGCCGCCTCCTGGATGTCCGGATGGGATTCGACCAGATCCCTGGAGATCTTCAGAAGCGTGCGCTCCATTTCCCGATTCGTCATCAACAGTTGCAATGGACTCCTCCGGCGTTTGCTGAGGGCGGCCTGAGATTTGGAGATTAGCATAGGCAGAGGCTGGCGAGAATGAGTTCCGGCGAATTCGAAAGAGAGAAGGGAGGCGGGCGGGTCGAGGCCCTGCCGGAGAGTTCCCCCTTTCCCCGCTCCTCTCACTCCTTCTCCTCCCTGTGCTATCGTGAAAGGGTGATTCATGTGGTCCAGGCGCCGGTCGTCGGGAGCGTCGGCTATCCCGGTTTCAACCACCTCTTGGCGCTTCGTTCCCGTGAGATCGCCGACAGTGCCAGACCCGGCCAGTTCGTCATGGCCGGTCTGGTGGACTCCTCTTCCGACCCCCTTCTCAAGCGCGCCCTGGCCGTCTACTCGATCCCTCGCAGGGCCGGGGACGGCGATCTCCTCACGCTGCTGATCAAGGTGGTGGGGCCGGGGACCCGTCTGTTGGCGGCGCTCCGGGAAGACGACCGGGTCAGCCTGATCGGCCCGCTGGGAAACGGTTTCGACACCTCCCGGGCCAAGGGCCGGGTCAGCGTTCTGGTGGCGGGGGGAGTGGGCATCGCCTCCGTCTTCCTGTTGGCCAAGGAACTCAGCGAGGCCGGGGAAGAAGTCCATCTCCTGTACGGCGCCCGCCGGGCCCGGGACCTGGTGGGACTCGAGGACTTTCAGGACCTTGGAATCCAGGTCCAGGTCGCTACGGAAGACGGCAGCCGGGGTTTCCGGGGACTGGTCACCCAGATTCTGGAGCCTTACTTCCGATCCTATCCGGCTCGGAGACTGGCCGTCTACACCTGCGGACCCAATCCCATGATGCAGGCCGTCTCCCGGCTGGCTTCCGCTCACGGAGCCGGTTGCCAGGTTTCGGTGGAGACCCCCATGGCCTGCGGTTTCGGCGTCTGCCTGGGGTGCAGCGTAAGAACCGTCCACTCCTATCGTCTGGCCTGCACCCACGGCCCCGTGTTCGATGCCCGGGAGGTCGTCTGGGACACGGCAACGGAAGGTGAAGGGGTCCATGCCTGATCCGGTCAACCTTGCCGTGGAGATCTCCGGCATCCGTTTCAAGAACCCGGTGCTGACTGCGTCGGGCACCTTCGGCTACGGACTGGAGTTCACCCGCTTTTTCGACATCTCCCGGCTGGGCGGCTTCTGCACCAAGGGACTCTCCCTCCTGCCTCGCCCCGGCAATCCTCCCGGCCGCATCCTCGAGACGCCTGCGGGGATGCTCAACGCCATAGGATTGGAAAATGTCGGTGTGGAGGCATTCGTCCAGGACAAGCTTCCGCGGCTGGAACCCTACGAGACCCACGTCATCGCCAACATCTTCGGCAAGAGCATCGGCGAATTCACCGCCCTCACCGACCGGCTCAACCCCTGTCCCAAGGTGAGCGCCCTGGAGCTGAACATCTCGTGTCCCAACATCTCCGAGGGAGGAATCGAATTCGGGCACGATCCGGACCTGACCTTCCAAGTGGTCCAGGCCGTGACCCGGGTGTCGGCCAAACCGGTCTGGG
>JAPOYZ010000335.1 GCA_026706325.1 Candidatus Aminicenantota bacterium | reverse complement strand
GACAGCCCTGCGCCTTCGTGCGGCTGACCGGTTGCAACCTCAGGTGCAGCTATTGCGATACCGAGTACGCCTTCGACGGGGGCGTCCCCATGTCGCTGGCGGAGATCACAGCCCGATTGGACAGGTATCCCACCGACCTGGTGGAGATCACGGGAGGAGAGCCTCTGCTTCACTCCCTGGCGCACACTCTCATCAGGAGCTTGCTGGACGCGGGCAAGCGGGTCCTGATCGAGACCGGGGGCAGCCTGGACATCCGTCCGGTAGATCCCAGAGCGGTCCTGATTTACGACATCAAGTGTCCGGACAGCCTGATGGAGGGAAAAAATCGTTGGGAGAACCTGAATCACCTGAGACCGCACGATGAAATCAAGTTCGTGATTTCATCGCGGCGCGACTTTGAGTGGGCCAGGCAGAAGACCCTGGAACTGGAGTTGACCAGGAGGCACCTGGTTCTGTTTTCGCCGGAATGGAACCGCATGGACGCAGCCCGGCTGGCCGGTTGGATCCTGGAGGACGGACTGCCCGTCCGCATCCAGGTGCAACTGCACAAGATCTTCTGGGGAGCCGAGGCAAGGGGGGTCTGATGCGTTACGGCCTGGTTCTGGATCCGGTCTTCCTCGAACACCGGGTCCCACCTGAACATCCCGAGCGTCCGGACCGGCTTCGAGCCATCTCGGAGGGACTGTCCGCCCAAGCGTCGTTCAAACGGCTGGTGAAGGTGTCCCCCGCTCCGGCCGCCGAAGAAGCCATACTTCGGGTCCACACACGAGACCATTTGGCCCACATCCGGGGAACGCGGCTTCAGCCGCTCCATCCCCTGGACTGGGACACCTATTCGGGCGGAGCTTCGCACGACGTGGCGCTGCTGGCGGCAGGGAGCGTCATCCGCCTGATCGAACTTCTCTTTCGAGGAGACCTCGACTCCGGGTTCGCGGCCATCAGGCCGCCCGGCCACCACGCCGAGCCGGGGAAGGCCATGGGTTTCTGCCTCTTCAACAACGTGGCCGTGGGCGCCCAGTGGGCCTTGGACCAGGGCCTGGTTCGGCGCGTGGCCATCGTCGACTTCGACGTCCACCACGGCAATGGCACCCAAGCCGCCTTCTACCACCGGGACGACGTCCTCTACGTGTCCCTGCACCAGCACCCGCTTTACCCGGGAACCGGCTACTACACCGAAGTGGGCGTGGGAAAGGGCAAGGGGATGACGGTCAATTTCCCCATTCCCGCCGGTCAGACCAACGGCTTCTATTCCTCCCTGCTGGCCGGCATGGTGCTGCCCATCCTGGCCGGCTACGAACCCGGGTTGATCCTGGTCTCAGCGGGATTCGACGCCCACCGGGATGATCCCCTGGCCGGCATGCTGTTGAGTGAGCGGGGCTATGCCAGGATGGCGGTGGACCTGAACCGGGCGGCAGCGAAAATCTGCGGCGGCAAGATTCTCTACGTGCTGGAAGGGGGCTACAACCTGAAGGCCCTGGCGGCGTCCGTGGAGACGACGGTGGCCGCCAGCCTGGACCCGCCGGAAGCGGGTCCCGAGCTGGAATCCAGTCCCAATTCGGGGCCCTATATGGATCAGCTCCGTCCCGTCCTGAGCCCGTATTGGCCGGTCTGAAATCAGTCCGCTTGCAACTCGTCCTGCAACCGGTTCCGGACCTCCCGGAAGGTATCGTAGGGGAAAAAGTCGATGCCGCGCTTCCGGCAATACTTCGCCAGGTAGCGTTTTGCAAAGACGCGATCCACATAGGGGAGAACACAGATGTCCGATATGCCGTCGCCTATGAAGGCGACCTCATCGGCCTCGCTGGCCGCCCGCACCACCAACTCCTTCTCCGACTCCGGCCGCCGATGGTAGCGCCAACTCCGGCCCTCAATCCGGGCCGTATGCGCCACGACCGGAACCCCCAGGTCTCCGATCATTAAGGCGATGATCTGCTCCAGCCCCGAGCTGACGACGCAAAGGGGAATCGAAGATTCGCGGCACCAGTTCACGAATCCGGGAAACGTAGGATCGACTCGGACCGTTTCCTTGAGGCAGGCGGCGACCTCTTCCCAGGAGGCGTCAACCGAGGCGATCTCCTCGGCAATCACCTCGGCCGCCGACAGGGTGCCGTTCTCGAATTCGGACAGCAGGTCTCGCCGATAGCGGTCGCCGCCTCCGAACTCCTGGACCAGCAGGACGATGGAGTCGCGATCGGTGATGGTCCCGTCGAAATCGGTGTAGATCTGCATCTGGAGCGCGAATGAAATCAGCCGTCGCCGGCGGACCCGGCCAGCGTTCCCGGGTGACAAGGGCGGAAACAGTACTACGCAGTAATTGGGTGCGGGGTCCGGGCTCCGTTCAGCCGAACTTGACCTTCAATTCCCCCGGCAGCCGGAAGACGACGGCGCACTCCTCGCACTTGATCAGCACCAAGGTTTTTTTATTTCCGAACTCGCTCTCGATTTCCTGCCGGAGCGTTTCATCGGGCTCGTTGTAGTATCCGGCAAACGGATAGTATCGCTTCAACTTGCCGTGGCAGGCCTTGCCCTTGGCGTTTCTCTCGTTGCACACGACCTGTCTCGGCAGCAAATCCTTGATCACCGCAGCTTCCTTCCCTGACAGCCGGGTATTCTACCCGAGACCCATCCGCCTCCACAAACCGGGCCGCGACCCGAGTTCGCCACGCCCCATCATCGCTATGATAACCTTGAACGGATGAATCCGGACCGGGACGGGAAGGAGTAACAGCTATGGCCTCAAGTGGAGACAAGCTGGTCTATTTTCTCATCGGCAGCTTTGTGGGCGCCTGCGCGGCGCTTTTGCTGGCTCCCCAATCGGGTGAACAGACACGGGAGCTGTTGGAAGGCAAGGCCCGGGAGGGTGCCGACAGGGTCGGCCGGAGACTCCGGGAGGGCAGGGACACATTGGAGGAAAAGGGACGGGAGCTTGCCGGCCGGGCCAGTGAGACCCTGAACCGGGAACGGGAGACCCTCCGGAAGAAGAAGGAGCAACTCGGAGTCGTCCTGGATGCCGCGCGACGCACCTATCAGGGCGAGTCGCGGACGCAGGAAGAGTCCGTCGACTGAGGTCCGGACGGAGACGCCGCTTCCCGATTCCGTGGAGGGCGCGCCTGTCCTCCGGCAATCCAGTCGCAACTGCGGGGAATGCACGTGAGCGCTGAACTCCTGTTGATCCTGTTCATCGGCATTACCGCCCTCTCCATGAGCCTTCAGGCCCTGTCCGTGTGGAGGGCGGCCAAGACGGTTCGAAGGGTGGCCGAGGAGCTGCAAAAGGAGACCCGGAACCTTCAAGCCGCCGTCGATTCCGTCAGCGCCAAATTGACCCAGGTGTCCGAGAGCCTGGAGCCGGTGCGGCAACTCGGCAACGAGTTCAACGACAATGTCCATTTCGTGATGGGCGCCTTCCGAAGAACCACCGAAGAGGTGGACGGGTTGGTGAAGGAAGTGATCCGTCTGGGGCATGAACAGGCCCAGAGAGTGGACGGACTGGTCACCGACACGGTCGAGAAGTTCGAGCAGACCAGCGAAGTGATTCAGAAGGACGTCTTGAGGCCCCTTCTGGAAATCGGTTCCTTCTTCAAGGGGATCCAGTCGGGGCTGTCGTTTCTGTTGGGGCGGCGAGAGAAGAAGACCGCAACCAAGTCACCCGAAGAGGAACTCTTCATCTGACGCCGCCGGCCCGAGTGTCTCTTTGACGAGACTCCCGCCAAATATTCCGAGTTACGGCGGATCCATTCCCCAGCCGAGCAGAATGCCTCCCCAGGTGAATCCCGCTCCGAAGGAGACCATGAGGACCTTGTCCCGTTTCTTCAGCCGTCCCTGCCGGTGAGCTTCCGCCAGACAGGTGGGGATGGTCGCCGCCGTGGTGTTGGCGTAACGGTCGATGTTTACGGCAACTTGATCCTCGGCCAGTTTCAGGCGGGACATGGACGACTTGATGATTCGCATGTTGGCCTGGTGGGGAACGAACAGCGAAAGCTGATCGGTGGGAATGCCGTTGCGCCGGAGCAATCCGACAGAGGTGTCGCACATGACCCGGACCGCGAACTTGAAGACGTTCCTCCCGTCCTGATGGACATAGTGCATTCGCTTGTCCACGGTTTCATGGCTTGCGGGGCGGTGGCTGCCTCCGGCCGGCATGAACAGGAACTTCCCTCCCGACCCGTCGCATCCCAGGGTCGCGTCCAGGATGCCGACATCGTCCTCCTCGGTGGGCTCAAGGAGGACCGCCCCGGCGCCGTCTCCGAAGAGAACGCAGGTGGCCCGGTCCTCGAAGTCGATGATGGAGCTCATCACGTCGGTTCCCACCACCAAGACCTTCTTGTGGGTCCCCGTCCGAATGAACTGCGCAGCCGTCGAGAGGCCGAAAAGGAACCCGGAGCAGGCCCCCGAAAGATCGAAACCCCATGCGTTGGTGGCCCCGATCTTCTCCTGGATCCGGCAAGCGGTCGAAGGAAACATCATGTCCGGCGTGACGGTGGTGACGATGATGAGATCGATGTCCTCAGGACGATGTGGGGTGCCTTCCAGAGCGTCCCGGATGGCTCGAACCGAGAGATCGCTGTTCGCCTGGTCCTTGCCGACAATGCGGCGCTCCGAAATCCCGGTTCGCTCTCGAATCCACTTGTCGGAAGTGTCCAGGACCCGGCTCAAGTCGTGGTTGGTGACGCGCTTCTCCGGAACGTACATCCCCACGGCCGTTATGTTCGCCCGAATCTCGCTCAACTCGGCACTCTCCTTCCGGCGCCGGATCCGATTCGGATGATCTCCACTCCATCCGGCAACTCCAACCGGAACTGTTTGTCCCGGATCCTGACGTTCTCCCGGAAACGGCTGAAGATGTAGTCGTTGCGATTCCCGATGGGCTCGACGACGGACAATCTTTGGATGAGCCAGGTCCGGGAGGACAGTTCCAAGAGCAGATAGCTGAATTCAGGCCGGGCTTGAACGGGCGTCAACCGCAGGAGCAGGTTGGATTCGTCCATTGGCCCTTCCCCGGTTTCGAACTCCACCAAGAAGTCGTCCCGGATCCGCTTGGGCCCCAGCAGGAAAAGCAGCGGCGTATCCGCAGTCTCCGGATCCAGGTCGGTGATCGTCACCTGGTTCTCGCCGGGGACGTAGAAGAAGGTCTGCTTGCCATCGGCCACGAACAGCTTCCTGGTGGGACGCCGGTATTCCCAGTACATTTTTCCAGGGCGCTTCATCAGCAGGATCCCCTCGCCCCAGTCGCTTTCGAAAAAGACCCCCTGCGATTGGAAGACCTGCCGGAAATCGGCGGAGAAGCTTTCGACCCGATCGTACCGGGCCTGGACACGGTCCACGACTTCCAGCGCGCCGTGAGACGCCGATTCTCCCGACAGCGGCGCCGAGAGCATTCCTGCCAGCAGAAACGCGCCCAAAGAGCCGGAGTTTTTCCGGCTGGACCGGCTCGATGCCCGGTCTCCGCTGCCCGCTCCGAAAAAGCCCTGGTAGAGAACCGCTGCAACTCCGCAGGTGATTGCGGCATCGGCCAGGTTGAAGGTCGGCCAAGCGAAACGGTCCTGCCAATGAAAATCCAGAAAATCGACGACATAACCTCGCCACAGCCGGTCGCAGAAATTCCCCAGGATCCCTCCCAACAGGAGCCCCATGAACAGTTGGACGCCTCTTTCCCCGGGAGGACTGGTCCAGATGTAATACAACACCATGACCGCCGCCAGGACGGCCAGAACGGAAAGAATCACCGGTTTCCACGCCGACGGATTGGAATGGAACAGGCCGAAGGCAATGCCCTCATTGCGGACGAAGTGGATGGCGAAGAATCCATCGACCACCTTGTGGTAGTGCAGCCAAGGCGTGCTCTTGACCCACCACTTGGTGAGGAGATCCAGCGCCAGCACCGCCGCCGCCATTCCCAGCGCCACGAGTTTCATCGTCTTCTCCAACGCGCCAAAGGCTTCCGAAGGATACCCTCTCTCATGACTCCCGGCTTCAACCGAGGGCGCCGATCCGTTCCAACACCGAACGGCAGCGGGAGCAGACGTGCGGGAGATCGGCATCGGTCCCCACTGAGCGCCGATGGTTCCAGCACCGGGCGCATTTCTCCGCCTCGGTTCGGGTCACCTCGATCCGCGTCTCATCCCCCGCCAAGTCCTCCCTCAGTCCGATCTCGACCTCGGAGACGATGAAGACGGTGGCCAGATCCTCCACGTACCGGCTGAGGTACCGGCAGGTCTCCGCGCCGGCCTCGATCCTGACCGACGCCTCCAAGGAGTTCCCGATGAGCTTTTGCCGGCGGCATTCCTCCAGTGACTTGCTGACCTGGTGGCGGATCCGCAGGAGCGGCTCCCATCGTTCCAGAAGCTCGGGGTTCTCATGCCGGTCCAGCTCCCGGGAGAACTCGGCCATGTGGACCGACTCGGCGGGAGGATTCCGGCCGTGGAGCTCTTCCCAGATCTGGGTGGTGGTAAAGGGCAGTATCGGCGCCAGCAGCCGGACCAATGCGTCCGCGATCCGGAACAGGGCCGTCTGGGCCGACCTTCTTTCCCTGGAATCGGCCGCCGAGACGTAGAGGCGATCCTTCAGAACGTCGAGATAAAAACTGGAAAGCCCCACTACACAGAAGTGGTAAAGGGAGTGATAGACGGTGTGAAACTCGAAATTCCGGTAGGCCTCCTCCACCCGCCGCGCCGTGGCGGCGGTATGGGCCAGAGCCCAACGATCCAACTCCAGCAGTTCCTCGTCCGGGACTGCCATTTCCGGAGAGAAGTCGTGAAGGTTGCCCAAGAGGAAGCGGCTCGTATTTCGCAGCTTGCGGTAGGCGTCCCGGAGTCGGGAAAGAATCTCTTCCCCCAGGCGGACGTCTTCGGTGTAGTCGATGGACGCAACCCAGAGACGCAAGATCTCGGCGCCGTCCCGCTTGGTGATGTCCTGGGGAGAGATGACGTTGCCCCGGGACTTGGACATGGCTTTCCCTTCGGCATCCAGCGTCCATCCATGGCACAGAACCGACCGGTAGGGAGCTCCGTCGCTGACGCCGACCCCGACCAGCAAGGAACTGTGAAACCAGCCCCGGAACTGGTCTCCGCCCTCCAGGTAGAGATCCGCGGGCCATTCCAACCCAGGCGTTTCCCGCAGCACGTGATGGCTGACCCCCGAGTCGAACCAGACATCCAGTATGTC
This sequence comes from Candidatus Aminicenantota bacterium, assembly GCA_026706325.1. GTDB lineage: Bacteria > Acidobacteriota > UBA6911 > RPQK01 > JAJDTT01 > JAJDTT01. The sequence continues at coordinate 11,875 of JAPOYZ010000335.1, read as the reverse complement.
TTTGTCTTTCTCGAATTCTTTGCTGCCACAGGCGCAACGGGTGTTCTCCGGGAGAAGCTCTGACGCCGGCCTCCGGTACCAGGCGTCGGCTCCCTCCTGCTCGAAGATGCGCGATACATGATCGATGATGCCGCTCTCCAGCAGGATCTTGCCGCAGGTCCTGCAGTAGAAGGCGATGATCGGAACGCCCCAGGTTCTCTGCCGGCTGATACACCAGTCCGGCCGAGTGGAGATCATGTTGTGGATCCGCTCCCGGCCCCAGGACGGAAGCCACTTCACCCGGGCGATCTCGCGCAGGGCGCGGCCGCGCAGGTCTTCCCGGTCCATGCTGATGAACCACTGGGCCGTGGCGCGAAAAATGACCGGGTTGTGACAGCGCCAGCAATGAGGATAGCTGTGCCGGAACGGTCCTTCCCGGACCAGATGGCCTTCCCGGGCCATAAGGGCGTTGATGGAAGGGTTGGCCTCGAACACGGGCATGCCACCGAAGTGATCCACCTCCGGCAGGAACCGGCCCGAATCATCCACCGGACAATATACTTCGAGACCGTTGTCGACCCCCAGCCGGTAGTCCTCTTCTCCGTGCCCGGGCGCGGTATGGACCACCCCGGTGCCCTGATCCAGGGTGACGTGAGTTCCGAAGACGACCGCGGACCGGCGCGGTATCCATGGGTGCCGGCACTCGAGACCGCCGAGGGCGGCGCCCCGCAGCCGTCCCAGAATCCGGTAGTCGCCCAGATCGCACTCCTTGGAAACGCGGGGAACCAGATCGGCGGCCAGGATGAAAACCTCGTCCCGGGACTCCAGCAATGCGTATTCGAAATCGGGATGAAAGCAGAGCCCCATGTTGGCGGGCAGGGTCCAAGGCGTCGTGGTCCAGATCAGCACCGAGACGGGGCGGGATCCGGCGTCCAGTCCATGGAGTCCTCCCGTCACGGGAAACCGGACGTAGACCGATGGGCTGACGTGTTCCGAATACTCCACTTCGGCTTCGGCCAATGCCGTTTCGCAGTGAATGCACCAATGAACCGGCTTGAGACCCTTGTAGACGCTTCCCCGGCGGACGAAATCACCCAACAGCCGAGCCGTCTCGGCTTCATAGGAATGGCTCATGGTCAGATAGGGCGCAGTCCAGTCCCCCGTGATCCCCAGGCGGCGGAACTCATTCCCCTGGATGCGCACGAACTTGTCCGCGTGCCGCCGGCATCGCCGGCGCACCTCCAGCGGGTCCAGGTCGGCCCGCTTTCGGTTCATGACCTGGATCTCTATGGGCAGCCCGTGGCAGTCCCACCCCGGCACGTAGGGGCAATCGTACCCCTCCATGGTCTTGGAACGGACAATGAGGTCCTTGAGGATCTTGTTCAGGGCGTGTCCCACGTGGAGATGCCCGTTGGCGTAGGGAGGGCCGTCGTGAAGGATGAAGAGAGGCCTTCCTTTTCTCGCCGAGCGGATCTTCGCGTAGATCCCCGACTCTTCCCACGACTTGAGAATCCGCGGCTCCAGAACGGGCAGATTCGCCTTCATCCGGAAACGGGTTCTGGGAAGGTTGATGGTTCCTTTCAGGTCGAGTACTTCAGCCACAAGAGCCGGAATTATAGCGGGATGCGATGGTGTCGGGGCAACCCTTGTGGTTGCCCTCATTCTCGTAACAGTCCGTGGTGAAAGTCCCGCGAGCACCGAGACCGTTTCTGCGCCCGCCGGACAAGGCGCTATGGGCGCGCATACCGGGAGTATGTGCGCCCATAGCAACGCCGTCCGCGCCTGTGCAGGGACGGTCGAATGCCGTGACGACTTTTACCACGGGCTGGTAAGGTTCGACGCCGGAGCCGTCGTCTACCTCAGGTTGAACTGGACTTCGATGGTGGCCAGGACATCGACCGGGCTCCCGTTGAGCATTCCGGGCCGAAAACGCCAGTTGGTGGCGATCTCCTGGATGGCCTGTTCCTCCAAACCGTGGCCCAATCCTCGAATGACCTTGAAGCTGTCGACGTTGCCATCCTTCCGGATGATGGCCTGAAGCCAGACCACACCCTGAACCTTGGCTTTGATGGCGGCGTCGGTGTAGCTGGGAGTCGTTTGAACGATGGGAACCGGGTTGGTGACTCCGCTCCCGTATCGATAGATACCGCTGCCGTCTCCAGCCGCGGGTCCCGAACCGGCAAGGGGGCCGGTTCCCGTGCCCTCGCCCTGGCTCTCGCCCTGCCCTCCCCGGCCGGGACGCCCTGGCGGAGCCTCAATATCGTCCAGGTTCAATTCCGCTACGATCTGCTTGATGACCTGGGGGACGTTTTCCAGTTCCTCCTTGCGGATGGGTTCAGGTTCTCGGGGAGTCGGATCGGGAATGGGAACCAGAATCGGTTTGGGCTTCGGTTTCACCGGCTCAGGCTTGGGCGGAGTCGCCTTGGGCAGGTCGCCGCCCCCGGCGAGGGCCGCGGGTTTCGCCAAATTCTTGAGCACCAGCACCTGCTGGGTCGGGACCAGGACCGTCTTGCCGAACGAGGGGAAGACCATCAACAGTAAAACGGCGTGAAAGAGGATCGCCAGGATGGCGGCGACCACCAACGGCCTCCGGTCGTCGAGATCCCATTCATAGATGTTATAGGGGTCTCGCGGCCCCTCCAATTGGACCTCGGGGACCTTCAAACCCAACAGCCGTTCCAGGAAATCCTTCACCGCCGCCTCAACACCGCTTCACGCTTTTCCCAGGCACACACCTGATGCAATGTTAGTCAAGGTGGCCGCTTCGGGTCAACCGAGCCCGATCCGGCCGCACCTTCTTGAGACGCGAATCTCCCTCAAAAGGATCACCGGAAAACCGATTGGGAAACCGGGTCGTGGAGCAGCGCCCGCAGGCAACGGCGCGTGTGCCGGAAGGCGTCCGGCCCCGCCGCCTCGACCTCCCTGTGGAGCCGGGTCAGGTCGCCGCCGTCGTCCACGTCGAACCAGCAGGGCAGCAACGTAAATTGATCCGGCCGCAGCCTCTGAAGTGTCTGCTCCAGGACCGTGCCGGTCCCCCAATCCAGATTCGAGAAGAGTTCCGGCCTGGGGTGGGAAAGACCGCTGAGATAGTAACCCCCGTCCTCGGCCGGTCCCACGACGACGGGCCGCCTCGCAAGTAGATCCAGGGCTTGGCGAATGTATTTCCGCGGCACCGTAGGGGAGTCGGCGCCCAGAAAGACCACCGGCTCTTCATTCGATTCCGCGGCGACCTGCCGGCAGGCCTCACACAACCTCTCTCCCAGGTCGGCTCCCGTCTGTCCGCGGATGATCAGATCCGGGGGCAGGCGCCACGCTGCGGCGAACCGGGCCCGTTCCCGGGCGGTGGATCCGCTCAGATACAGGTAGTGGCGCCGGCTCAGGAATCGCGTTCGTTCGACGGTGTCCAGGAGCAGCGCCCGGTGAAGTTCCAGGCAACCCCGCTGACCCAGCACCGGCTCCAGTCTGGTCTTCACCCCGCCCAATCGGGGAAACCGGGAGAAGATCACCAGAGACCCGTCCATCAGGTTCCCCCGGACCAGAAGATGTAATCCTTCCAACTCTCGGGAACGGCCGGCTGGCGAAAAAGGAGACGGACGCGATAGGGAAAACCTGAGGGGGCCTTGGGGATTCTCAACAGGCGCAGGCTGGCCTGCGCCGGTGACCGGTTCCCCTTCTTCCGGTTGCATTGGATGCAGCAGGTGACGATGTTCTCCCAGCTCTTGATCCCTCCTTGGGCCACGGGGATCACGTGATCGTAGGTGAGCTGGCTCAAGGGCGCCTTGGCGCCGCAATACTGGCAGCGGTAGTTGTCGCGTGCGTACAGGTTTTCACGGCTGAATTTGATCCGGTGGCACCCGTGCCGGAGCTTGACGTAGTGAAGCAGGCGCAAGACCGAGGGGAGGCGGATCCGGTTCGAGACACTGCGGATCTCGCGGTCATATTCCGCCACCACCTCGACCTTCTCCTGGAAGACCATGCGGACGGCACGTTTCCAACCGATGATCTGCAGAGGCTCGTAGGTGGCGTTGAGAACGAGAGTGTGTTCCACTTGTCAACGGGGAGCGGGTGTCAACAGGGCACGGGCTGATATGTAAGGGAGGCTTCCGCCCAATGTCAAGTCGAGGATGCGCATAGCTCCCTACTGCTCGAAGACGGCGGCGGGAACCGAACCGGGTCAGCCCGGGTGCCGGACGGGCGCCGGGCGGGCTTGCCGCGGACTCGCAAAGATCAAGGCATGGCACGAGTTCATTTTGCTAGACTGATGCGGTCATGAAACAACGGGATCCAGGCAATCGAGTCCCGGGCCAGGGGCCCCCGGTTCCGTTCGGCACCCCGCGGACGGAGCCGATGAGGACGGTCGGATCTCTCTTTCTTCCCTTGCTTCAGGAGTTCGTCCGGAACGAGAAGGTAGCTGTGATCTTCTTGCGCGAGTTCTGGCCCCGGATCGTCGGGGCGCCCTGGGCCGCGTCGGCGGGGCCTCTGCGTCTCCGGGGGCGGATCCTGGAGATCGGCGTACCCGACTCCGAGTGGGAGGGGGTGCTCCGGAGAATGACTCCGGCGCTGATCTCGAAGGTCAACGGCTTCTGGAACCGGTCCCTGGTCCGAGGTCTGGATTTCCGAGTACTCCGTCCCCGCCCTGGAGATCGTACCACTTGAGCCGGGTGAACGAATTGAACGGCCGGTTCCGGCCCGAATATCATAATGGACCAGTGATGCGCCGCCAGCTCGTGATTCTTCTGTTCGTGCTGCTGAGTCTGGGGGGACCCGCACTTCGCGGCCAGCGGGTATTCATGACGCTGGATCCGAGCGAAGCCGAGGACCCGTTGCGTTTCGATCCCAACGAGGTGCCCCTGATACTCGGGGCCAACCAGAGCGATCTCAATTTCTCCCCTAATGTGGTCTTTACTCCGGACTCGAGCAAGGCCTTCGTCAGCTACACCTTCTCGAACAAGGTTCTGGCCTTCAATCCCAAGAGCGGCGAGATTCTGGGCCTCGTGGACGTTCCCGAGAGCCCGGGGCACATCGCCCTCATGCCCGGCGGGGACCGGGTCGCGGTCCTGTGCGCGTTCATCAACGAAAACGGCCGGGCCGACGCCTTCAGGGCCGACGCGTCCCAGGAAGAGACGCAGCCCGTTCAGGGAGCGATCGCGGCCATCGACGTGGACACCCTGGAGGTTCAGATCCTGACGATGGAGGCTTTCTTCTCCGTCGCCAACAACATGGTCTTCTCGGGAGATGAACGCCTGGGCATCGTGGCCTCCTCAGGGACCGACGAGATCTTGCGATTCGACACGGCGACCCTCCAGGAAGTGGAACCCAGGCTCCAGATGCCGGGCGGAACCCGTCCGACGACGCTCCGAATGACTCCCGACGGAAGCCGGTTCTTCGTCGTCACCGTCGGTTCGACGCTGTTGACTCCCGCCGAAGAAAGGGACGCCATCACCATTGTGGACACCGATTCCTTCTCCGTGGTGACGACCATCATTCCGGATCCGGAACAAGAGGCGCCCCCCCATGACTTCCAGGTGGGTGCGGGTGCCGCCATCTCTCCGGACGGCCGGTACGGGCTGGTGGCGGACCGCCAACTGGGGGCCCTGCAGACGCTGGCCGAGCTGGGGAGCGATCGCGCCACCCTGTTCGACATTCAGACAGGACAGGTGGTGAAGATTTTCGACGTGGGTGGCGTACCGGTGGAGATCGTGCCGGCGCCGGATGGCAAGTGGTTCGTGGTGCTCAGCAATCTGAACCTGCAGATGATCCCGATTCCCGTCCCGGACGAGAACGGCACCATCGATGCGGACAGCCTGGAAGTCGTCACCTTCCAGCCGCGGACATCCGATTTTCGCGACTCCAGCCGTCCGGTCTTCCTGGACGGAACCACCATGATGCTGGGCGCTCCCATGGACGACGTCATCCTGCAATTCAAATTGAATACGGGCGAACTCCTGCAGCCCGTGTTGGTGGGACAGAAGTTGCGGGGCTTCAGCGAGGACCTGCGGCCCGAGGTTCCCGGTGCGCCTCTGGACGTGGCCGTGAGTCCGGACGGAGAGGCGATGACCGCGGTGAACTTCAACCTCGGCACCATCGAGCTGCTGCGCCCGAGCCGCCGCCTGTTCCTCCCCTACCTGTTGAGTTCCCAGGGATGGTTCACCGCGGTGAACCTGACCAACCTCTCTTCCCTGACCAGCGACATCATGGCCCGGGGAGTCAACGTGGGAGGGATCCGATTTCAGGATTTGAACGACACCGAAGACATCGTGGAGTTCGGAGAGAATCCCACCAACCTGACCATCGGTCCCCGGGGACAGTTGCCCATCACGGTTCGGGAAGTGGTCAGCGCCGAACGCAACCAGTTCATGGAAGGATGGATGCTGCTGGACGACGACCAGGCCCGGGCCCGGGGATTCTTCAGGATCGGGGACCGCGGCGAAAGACGCCGCCTGGATGCAGCTTCCTTGCACTCCAAGACGGCGCAGAAGGTCGTCCTTCCCGAAGTCCGGGTCAAGGACGGCTTCACCACCGAACTCTCCGTTCTCAATCCCAACTCCAACAGCACGGACGTCTCCGTCCGCCTCTACACGGCCGAGGGAGATCTCGTTCTCGAAGATACCCGGAACACCCTCGGAGGCCTGGTGTTGCGGGGAGCCCTGGGAGACGAGATCGGTTTCTTTCAAGGACTCGCCTTCGAGTGCTTTTCCACCGGCGGGGTCTTCCTGGACAACTTCTACTGTCAACGCGGGACCTGCTCGGACAACGGCGAGCCATGCGCCGACGACAGCCTGGCCGCTTGCGAGGACCCCGAACAGGCGACCTGCCGGCCCTTGGCCAGCAACGGCTATGACGGCTCTTACATCACGGTGGAGAGCGAGCAGGGGATCATGGCCTACCAGCGCTGGTACGACGAGGAGCGCATGGCCATGATGGACGGGCTGGTGGTGGAAGCTCCGGGAGTCGTCCCGGCCGAGACCCTCTATCTGCCCCAGGCGGTGACCTTCGGAGGCAGCGAGACCCACGTCAACCTGGTGCACCAGGGCACCGAGGAGATGACGGTCCAACTCACCCTGATGGACAACGAAGGGAAATCGGTGGAGGTTGCGCCGATGCTGGAGCTGGTTCCCGGTGAAGGCCTGCGCATGGAAATGGCCTCCATCTTTCCGAACCTCGTGGACACGGGAGGCCTGGTGTCCGGCTGGATACGGATCGACGGCTCTCAGCCGGGGCTGGTGGGCAGCGCCGAATTGCAGCTCTTTTCCGGCAAGGGCATGATCAGCACTCCGGCCGTGCCGGCGCCGGCCAAGGAGTACATCCTGCCCTACCTTGCCCACGGGGGAGTCGAAAGGTACAGGACCGGCCTGGTGTTTCTCAATCCCGGACCCGGCCCGGCGGCAACGGTGAAGCTGACGGCCCGCTCAACCGGCGGAAACCCGCTGGCTGAGGAAAAGACCCTGACCTTGGAGGACGGCCACCGCCGGATCGCGATGGCTCACGAGATCTTTTCCGGTCTGCCGGCGGCCATCGGCGGCTACGTCGCCGTGTCGTCCGACCAGCCGATCGTGGTGATGGAACTCATCTTTACGGAAGATCTCGAAAAGATATCGATCATCCCTCCGCAGGTCATCGATTGACGCCGAAACAGTTCCCGGGCGTATCGTTCTCTCCTGTCGAACCGTCGTTCCCGCGCCTCGTTTCCCGCTCCCCGCTTCTCTCCCGGACGGTTGTCGTCCCGCCCGGAGTTGGGTACTATCAGCCTGATTTTTCTTGCCAATAGCCGTCGAATCGTTATGACCGGATTGGTATTCGGAGTCATTCTCGGAACCGTTGTGGCCGTCGAGCCGGTCCCGACGCCGCCAAGCCGGCAGGCCCAGGCCTACTATCATTTCGCCCTGGGCGCGCTTCACTCGGGAAACAAGGACTTCGGCCTCTCCAAGGCAGAATTCGAGAAGGCGCTGGAACTCGATCCGGACAGCATCCAGCTCCGGATCGAATACGCCCACATCCTGGTCAGGTCAGGCGAGGTTGGCCGGGCCGTCAGCGAGGTCGAGCAGGCCATCGAGAAGGATCCGAACAGCGTCGCGGCCCATTACTTCCTGGGACAGCTCTATTCCAGCTACCACGGCGGTCAAAGCGGGCTTTCGGAAAAGGCAATCAAGGAACTGAACAAAGTCATCGAGCTGGACCCCGACCATGCCGAGGCCCTCTATCAGCTGGGGAATCTCCATCGGCTGCGCGGGGAACACCGGAAGGCAGCGCCCTTCCTGGCGCGTCTGGTCGAGTTGCGGCCGGGTCTGGTGGAGGCCCACTTCCAATATGCCAAGGCCCTGGAGGAGCTGGGTGATCTGGCCGGGGCCATTCGGGCGTTGGAAAAAGCGCTGAGCATCCAGAAGGGTCATTTCGAAGTCATTGGCGACCTGGGACGCTTGTACGTCCGGACCGGCCAGCCGGACCGGGCCGTGGAAATCTATCTGTCGGCCCCTCAGCTCCTGGCGGACCCCGATCTCCTGAAACAGACCGGAAGGCTCCTGGCGCAACAGGGACGCCACGAACAAGCTGTCGAACTGCTGCGGAAGGGAACGGCCCGGAACCCGCAGGAACCGGCATTGGCGGTTGAATTGGGCCGGGCTCTCATGCGGGTCCGCGAGTTTGAAGAGGCCACGGAGGTGTTCGGGCGAGTCCTGGAAAGCAATCCGAAGCAGAGGGAAGCGATCCTGGAATTGTCTCGACTCGAGGCCATACGGGGGGAGCGGGAGAGCGCTACCGGGCGTTTGCAGCGTCTTCTTTCCGACCTGGGCAACCCGAGGTCGCAGGGAGAGTGGGAGTTTCGAGAACAGGTCCAGGTCACGCTGGCCCACGTCCACCAGGAATCGCGCCAATACACGGATGCCATCCGGCTGTTTCGGGAGTTGCTGGAGGGCCGGCCCGGCGAACCCCGATTCAAGGCCATGCTCATTTACGCCTTGAAAGATGCGGGAAAGCTGGATGAGGCGCTTTCCCTGGCCGGGGAGTTGCTCCACGACCATCCGCGCGATCCGGACGCCCTCGCGACGCGAGCCCAGATGCTCTCGGCAAACGACCGGCTGTCGGAGGGAGTCGAGCTCGTGCAGTCCAGGCTGAGCCCTGAGAAGGATCCCGAGACGTACTACCGCATCATCAGCCAACTCTACATGGATCACAAGAATTACGGGAAAGCCGAAAAGGCCATCAAGGAGGGACTCGGTCTCAAGCCCGACAGTGAACCGCTCACGTTTCGACTGGCGTCCGTCTACGAAAGGCAGGAGAAACTTCCCGACGCCGAAGCCGAATTCATGAGGATTCTGGAGTCGAATCCGGACCATGCCGGGGTTCTCAACTACCTGGGCTACATGTGGGCGGATCGGGGAATCCGTCTCCAGGAGGCGTTGACCTACATCAGGAGAGCGACGGAAATGGATCCGTACAACGGAGCCTATATGGACAGCCTGGGATGGGTCTACTTCAAGCTGCATCGCCTCGATGAGGCCGAGGTCAATCTGAAACGGGCGGCCCAGCTGACGGAGGACCCGACGATTTTCGATCACCTGGGAGACCTCTACATCGAGCTCGGTCAGCTCGAAACCGCACTTCAGTACTACGAACGGGGTGTGCGCGTGGCCACCGACGAGGAATTCCATCGACTTCAACGGAAGGTGGCCGACCTGAAGCAGCGCCTCTCGTCGCAAGCCCCGTGATCTAACCCGCATTTCTCACCAGGTCGCTATGCGTATGATGAAAAAGAATCTATTTTTGAGCATTTGCGCGAATTTTTCCCAGGGTTCTCCGGGACAGACGGCGCTGGGCGCGCGCTCACTGGTCTTTTCGCCCTCAGCGCGCACGTGCTCCCTCAAACGTAGTCACCACTACGCTCTCGGTCGCGAGCACGCGCTGAGGGCGAAAATCCTGCGCGATCGTCACGCCCCCTGGTGAAAAACGCGGGCTTCGTCCAGCCGTCGCTGGAACTCCACCTGGCGCGCTCATTCCATGGTCTGACTCGGCGCATTGTCCTCACTCGCTCTCCCCTCCTTTGCCAAGACCAACTGGATCCTGAAGATTCTGGGTCTTCGGGAGGACGGCTTTCACGAGTTGCGAACCGTCTTTCAGATGCTGGACCTGAGGGACGAGCTGATCCTGCGGGTCACCACGGATCCGGAGATTCGAATTCGGGTTCACGGCCGCGCCGCGCCGGCGGGGCCGGAGAACCTGGTCTGCCGCGCCGCCCGGTTGCTGAAGCGGAGGGCGGGCGTGTCCGCTGGAGCGGAATTGACCCTGACCAAGGGAATTCCCTTGGGGGCGGGACTCGGCGGCGGATCGGGGAATGCGGCGGTGACCCTGCTGGGATTGAACCAGTTGTGGGATTGCGGATTGAGCCTCTCCGGCCTGATCGCGTTGGCGTCAGAGTTGGGCTCCGACGCTCCATTCTTCCTCCACGGAGGGTCCGCGTTGGGAGAAGGCCGGGGAGAGCTCATCACACCCTTGCCTGATCTTGGGCGCCCGGTGGACATGGTTCTCCTTTATCCGGGCCGCGGCCTTGCCACGAAGTCGGTGTATTCCATGCGGAATTGGGGCGTCTGGACAGGGGGCGAAAGGTTGACAAGGTCCTGGACGCAGAATACAATCCATCGCTTCTCACGCTTCAGAGACGGCCTGAATTGGGCCCATCTGGAGAACGACTTCGAAGCGCTGCTGTTCCAGCGCTATGGCTTTCTCGAGGAGGCGAGAAAAGCCCTCATCGCCTTGGGTTGCGAGAGAGTCATGGTTTGTGGGAGCGGCTCGACGCTCATGGGCTTGGGGTGCCGGGAGCGGCCCCCGCAGGGAAAAGACTCATCCGCCTGCCAGGGAGGCGGAGAACTGTTGTTCTGCTCCACTCTTTCCAGAAGACGCTATAGAAAAATACTGAGAGAATCGGGGCTCGAAGTTCCGGTCTGACCACTTCGGTTCCGATCGCGCGGGATCCGCAAGCGCCTCGGCACGGGGTTGATTCCATGTCCAGTTTGAAGATCTTTACAGGCAGCGCCAACGCCCCACTCACGGAAGAGATCTGCCAACATCTGGGGGAGCCTCTGGGCCGGGCGAACCTGACCCGATTCAGCGACGGCGAGGTCAATTTCCAGATTCTCGAGAACGTCCGGGGAAAGGATGTCTTCGTGGTTCAGCCCACCTGCCCGCCGGTGGGCGAGAACTTGATGGAACTCCTGATCATGCTGGACGCCTTTCGGCGTTCCTCGGCACGGCGAGTCACGGCCGTTGTTCCCTATTACGGCTACGCCCGCCAGGACCGAAAGGACAAACCGCGAGTGCCCATTTCGGCCAAGCTGGTGGCGGATCTCCTGACGGCGGCCGGGACCCACCGGCTCCTTTCCATGGACCTGCACGTGGGACAGATCCAGGGGTTTTTCAACCTGCCGGTGGACCACCTCTTCGCCACTCCGGTCATCCTCTCCCATTTGAAGAACAAGATGTCGTTGATCCGGCCCACGGTCGTGTCGCCCGATGCCGGAGGCGTGGAGCGGGCTCGCTTCTACGCCCGCAGGATGGGCGCCAATCTGGCCGTCATCGACAAGCGCCGCGTCGGCGTGAACACGGCTGAGGTCATGCGCATCGTGGGCGATGTCGACGGCAGGGACGTGGTCATCATCGACGACATGGTCGACACGGCGGGAACCCTGGTGCAGGCCACTGACGCCCTGAGAAAGCAGGGAGCCCGGAGACTCTTCGCCGCCGCCACTCACGCCGTCCTTTCGGGGCCGGCCGTGAAGCGCCTTCGCGAGTCTCACTTCGAAGGAATTGTCGTCACCAATACGGTTTGGATCAGTCCGGAAAAGCGGATTCCCAAGATACAAACCTTGAGCGTCGCCGGCCTGTTGGGCGAGGCGATCCGGTCGAT